>NZ_JAVCVL010000197.1:0-4962 GCF_032917815.1 Clavibacter sp. MX14-G9D
GGGGCGGGCGGCGTCGGGATGCGGGGCGTTCGTCATGGGGGCCTTCCGGGGCGGGGGCGGATCCGGGCGGATCCGGCGGCGGGGCAGGTCACGGCCAGGGTAGGGGTCGGTGCCGGGCGCGAGCTGTGCGGTGCAGGGCCCGCGGGGGGCCGGGGCGCGGCTGGAGTGCGGTGCCGGCTGGACAGGCGTCACTCCGCACCCCGTGCGTGTGCAACCATTTCCACACGAGGCGAATCCGGCCTCGACGATCTGGGGGGATCACATTGGGGGAGCACCACTCTGCCGTCCGTCGCGCCTGCGCCCGGCCGGCGCGCACGTCGTCCGCGCGCGCACGTCTCGTCGCCGCCGTCACGGGGCTCAGCCTCGGGGTGTCGCTGCTGGTCGCCGTCCAGCCGGCCGCCGAGGCGTCCGCGGCCGCGACCGGCCCGACGCGCGTCGTCGTGGCGCCCGACGAGGGCGCCGGCACGCCCAGCGCCGCGTCGATGATGCGGATCCTGCAGGCCACCGCCGCGCTCGCGCCGTTCACCGCGACGCCCGCTCCCGTCATCGCCGGCACGGCCGTCGTCGGGCAGCGCCTCACGGCGACCACCGCCCGCTGGACCCCCGCGGCGACCACGATCCGGTACGCCTGGCTCGTCGACGGCGTGCCGGTGACCGGCCAGACGAGCACGGCCTACACGGTCCGCGCGGCCGATGCGGGGGCGGTCGTCACGGTCGCCGTCACGGGCAGCCGGTCCGGCCACGAGCCCACCACGCAGACGAGCGCCCCCACCGCGGCCGTCCCCGTGCCCGTCGTCGCGGCCTTCACCGCCGCTCCGCGACCGACCGTCGCGGGCACCCCGCAGGTCGGCTTCACGCTGACCGCCCGCGCCGGCACGTGGACGCCCTGGCCGGCGTTCTCCTACTCCTGGACCCGGGACGGCATGCCCATCGGCGGGCAGACGGGCGTGACCTACCGGGTGACGGACGCCGACGCGGGGACGGCGATCGCCGTCACCGTGACCGGCACGAAGGCCGGGTACGCGACGCGCTCCCTCACCAGCACGGAGCTGCCGGTGCCCGCCGCGAGCACGCCGACCCCGGCGCCCACCGCGCCCGCGCCGGAGCCCACCCCGCCGCCCGCCGACGTGCCGTACCCCGTCGCGTCGACGCCCACCATCGCCGGGACCGCCCAGGTCGGCTTCACGCTGTCCGCCCGCGCCGGCGTCTGGACGCCGTGGCCGGCGTTCTCCTACCGGTGGACCCGCGACGGCGTCGCCATTCCCGACCAGACCGCCGTCACCTACCGCGTGCAGGAGGGCGACCAGGGAACGACGATCGCCGTGACCGTCACCGGGACGAAGGCCGGATACGTCACGCAGTCCCTCGACAGCGCGGGCCTCCTCGTGCCGCTGCCGGAGGTCGCGCCGCCGCCGCCCGCACCGGAGCCCGAGCCGGAGCCCGTCCCCGACGTGGCCTTCGAGGCCGCCCCGGACCCGTCGATGACGGGCATCGGCCTCGTCGACTACACGCTCACCGTCAAGGCCGGCACCTGGGCGCCGTGGCCGTCGTTCGCGTACCAGTGGCTCCGCGACGGCGTCCCCATCCCGGACCAGACCGGACCGGCGTACCGGGTCGTCGCGGGCGACGTCGGCACGAGCATCGCCGTCGCCGTGACGGGCACCAAGGCGGGCTACGTCACCGAGACGCGGACGAGCCCCGGGACCCCGGTGCTCGCGACGCCCGTCCCGCCGCCGCCGCCCGCGCCGGCGCTGCCGTTCGAGGCGACCCCCGCTCCGGAGATCCAGGGGACGGCCGTCGCCGGGGGAGCGCTCCGCGCGCAGACGCCCGCCTGGACGCCCGAGGCGACCGCGTACTCGTACAGCTGGGCCCGCGACGGCGTGGCCGTGCTCGGCGCGACCGACGCCGCCTACGCCGTGCGTCGGGCGGACGCGGGCACCCGGATCACCGTGACCGTCACCGGGACGCGCACGGGCTACCAGGGCGCGAGCCGCACGAGCGAGCCCACCGCGGTGGTCGTCGACGCGTTCGACGTGCCGCCCGCGCAGCCCGTTCCCGCGCCCGGCGACGAGCCGTTCGCCGCGGCGCCCGCTCCCGCGATCACGGGGACCGCGTCCGTCGGGTCCACGCTCACGGCCGAGACGGCCGCGTGGACGCCCGCCGCCACGACGCTGACCTACGTCTGGAAGCGCAACGGGGTCGTGGTGCCCGGCCGCACCGCGGCGACGTACGTGCCGGCGCCGCGCGACGCGGGGTCGCAGGTCACCGTCACCGTCACCGGAAGCGCCGCGGGCTCCGCGCCGACGTCGCGCACGTCGGCCGCCCGCACCGTGGAGTCCACCGGGGAGGGCTACGACGTCGTCGTGGTGCTCGGCCAGTCCAACGCGCAGGGCGTCGGCACCGGCTGGGACCCGGCCGTCGACGTGAGCGTGCCCGGGCTCGACCAGCTGGCCGGGAGCGGCACGCGGGCGGGCCAGATCGTGCCCGCCAAGGACTCGCTCAGCCACGTGACCACATGGACGACCACGGGCGGCGTGCAGTCCGTCGGACCCGGGATGCAGCTCGGCCGCCGGCTGCTCGCCGACGCGCGCCCGGGCCGGAAGGTGCTCATCGTGCCGGCCGCGATGGCGTCGACGAGCATGACGGGTGACGGCTCCTACGCCTGGAACCCCGCCGACACGAGGTCGCGCGTGAACCTCTTCACGCGCGCGCTCGGGCAGATCGACCAGGCCCTCGCGCAGGATCCCGACAACCGCCTCGTCGCGGTCGTCTGGGCGCAGGGCGAGTCCGACGCGACGCGCACGGACGCCGCCGGGTACCAGGGGATGCTGCTCGACCTCGTCGACCGGCTGGGTGCGCGCTACGGCGAGGTGCCGTTCCTCATCGGCGGCATGGTGCCCGAGTGGCTGAGCGCCTCGCCGCTGCGGCAGGCGATCGACACGGCGCAGCAGGGGATGCCGGCGCTGCGGTCGAACGTGTCGTACGTCCCCGGCGCGGCCGGCCACAGCAGGGTCGAGGACTCCATCCACTACACCGCGGCCGGGGCCAGGGCGATGGGCGACAAGTACTTCGCCGCCTACCAGCGGGCGACGGGAGCGGTGCAGATCTCGAGGTAGCGGCCGCGACGGCCGTGGTGCCGGGTGCGGCGGGTTCGCTGCCGCACCCGGCGCCGCATCAGGCCGCGGGGTGCAGGACGACCTTCGTGTACCCGTCGACCCGCTTGTCGAACCGGTCGAAGGCGTCGACCGCGTCGTCGAGCGGGAGCTCGTGCGAGACGATGCGGCCGGGCGTCGCGCGCCCCCGGATGATGAGGTCGCGGAGCTCCCGGTTGTACCTCTTCACCGGGCACTGACCGGTGCCGATGCTGATGCCCTTGGTGAACGCGGTGCCGAAGTCGAACGCGACCCGGCCCTGCTTCGCCTCCTCGGTGGCGCCCTCGGGGTCCGACGGGTTGTAGACGCCCACGACGCCGATCGCGCCGGTGGCCCGCACGACGGAGACCAGGGCGTCGAGCACCATCTCGGGGTGCTCCTCGCCGGTGTGGTCGTGCGCCTGGTAGCCGACGGCCTCGACCCCGCTGTCGACGCCGAAGCCGTCCGTCAGGTCGGTGATGGCCTCGGTCACGTCGACCTTCGAGAAGTCGATCGCGGTGGCGCCGAACTCCTCGGCCAGGGCCAGGCGGTCCTCCTGGTAGTCGACGACGAAGACCTGGGAGGCGCCCCGGATCATGGCGCTGTGCGCCGCCATGAGGCCCACGGGTCCGGCGCCGAAGATCGCGACGGTCTTGCCCGGCGTGACCTTCGCGAGCTCCGTGCCGTGGTATCCGGTGGGGAAGATGTCGGACAGCATCGTCAAGTCGAGCTCGTGCTCGGTGCCCTCGGGGAGCTCGAGCAGGTTGAAGTCGGCCCACGGGACGCGGAGCAGCTCGGCCTGGCCGCCCCAGTACGGACCCATCGCGGGGTAGCCGAAGCCGGCGCCGGGTTGACCGGACGGGTTGGCGCGCAGGCACGCGGAGGTGGAGCCCGTGGTGCAGTTGCGGCACGTGCCGCAGGCGAGGTTGAACGGGACGGAGACCCGGTCGCCGACCCTGATGCGGTCGACCCCGGCGCCGACGGCCTCGACGACGCCCATGTTCTCGTGGCCGAACACCATGCCGGACTCGAACTCGACCCGGCCCTCGTAGGGGTGCAGGTCGGAGCCGCAGATGTTGGCGCTCGTGATGCGGATGATCGCGTCGAGCGGGCCCTGGATCGTGGGATCCGGCACCTCCTCGACCGCGACGTCGAACGGTCCCTTGTAGACGACGGCCTTCATGGTGGTCCTCCTTCGTGGTGGGTGGACGTCCAGCCGACTCCGGTGCGGATGGGGACCCGGATCCGTGCAGGGGGCTGGACCCGGGTGCCGGGATGCGACTATGGGAGGCGTCCGGCGGACGCCGTCCGCGGTCCGCGGACGGACACGTCGCGTCCCGTCCCGTCGCGTCCCGCCCCGCTCAGTCCCGGAGGATCCATGCCGCACCCGCTCCCGCACGTCGTGTTCGTCTGCGCCCGCAACGGCGGCAAGTCGCAGCTCGCGGCGGCCCTCCTCCGGCACGCGGCGGGGGACGCCGTGCACGTGGCGTCGGCCGGGACCGATCCGGGCACCTCGCTGAACGCCCTCGCCGTGGAGTCGCTCGCGGAGCTCGGCATCGAGGTGGGCGACGAGCACCCGAAGCCGCTCACGGACGACATGGTGCGGGCCGCCGACCTGGTGGTCGTGCTCGGCGCGGAGGCGCACGTGGCCGGCGACCAGGGCGTCGCGGTCGAGACGTGGATCACGGACGAGCCGTCCGAGCGCGGCATCGAGGGCATGGAGCGCATGCGGCTCGTGCGCGACGACATCCGCGCCCGCGTCGAGGAGCTGCGCGCGCGGCTCGGCGGAGGGGCCGCCGCGGGCTAGGCCCCGACGCGCGCCGGCCGGCGC
>NZ_JAVCVL010000198.1:0-4859 GCF_032917815.1 Clavibacter sp. MX14-G9D
CTCCCGCGCGCCCCGTGCGCGTCGACGGCTGCGAGCACGCGGGCTGGACGGACGGCTCCGGGTGGCAGCGCTGCCCCGGCGCCGCCGGCACCACCGCGGCGCTCGCGTCCATGCCCGCGCAGGCATCCCTGCGCTTCCTCGTCGACGGGGCGCGCGTCGTGCTCAACGACGTGCGGGGCGGGGCGGCGTGGGCGGTCCAGCAGGGCGCGGGCCTCATCGACAACTGGTCGGACCTCATCGACCGCGACCGCTCCGACACCGTCGTCGAGCAGAACACCGCGGACACCCCGCCGGAGACCGACCGGGTGCAGCAGCCGCCCGTCGCCGTCGACGACGAGCTCGGCGCCCGTCCCGGACGGACGACCGCGCTGCCCGTGCTCCTCAACGACCACGATCCCAACGGCGACGTGCTCGTGATCGACTCCGTGACGCCCGTGGACGCGGAGGTCGGCGTGGTCGACGTCGTGGACGAGGGCCAGGGGCTCCAGCTGGCGCTCGCCCCCTCCGCGTCCGGCACCGTGCGGTTCTCCTACGTGATCAGCGACGGGCGCGGCGGCACCGCCACCGCCGACGTGCGCGTCGCCGTGCGCACCGCCGAGGAGAACGCGCCGCCCGTGCAGGCGCAGCCCGCCACCGGCACGGTCGCCGAGGGCGCTCGCCTGCAGACGGACGTGCTGGGCGGCTGGTACGACCCCGACGGCGACCCGATGTACCTGACGCGCGCCAGCGTCGCCGCGCCCGACGCCGTGAGCTGGAAGCCCGAGGGCCGCGTCGTCTACACGGACGCGGGGGCCGGCGGCGACACCCGCACCGTCGCGCTGCAGGTGTCCGACGGGCGCGAGGAGGGATCCGGCGAGCTCGTCGTCACCGTGCGCCGCGCCGGCGACGTGCCGCTCGTGGCCGAGGGCTTCGTGGTGCAGGCGTCGCTCGGGCGGGAGATCACCGTGGAGCCGCTCACGCACGCGCGCGGCGGGAACGGGGCGATCCGCCTGGCCGCCGTGCCCGCGCGCGCCGGCGTGGTGATCACGCCCGACCTCGAGGCCGGCACCTTCCGCCTGCAGGGCGGCCAGGCGGGCACGCACCTGCTCGAGTACACGGTGACCGACGGGCAGACCACCGCGACCGGCGTCGTGCGCGTGGAGGTGCGCGGCGCGCCCGCGTCCGACGGCCGTCCCGTCACCGTGCCGCACACCGTGTTCGTGCGGGCGCTGCAGGCGACGGACGTGGACGTCCTCGCGACCGACTTCGACCCCGCGGGCGGGGTGCTCGTGATCACCGACGCGGCCTCGCCGGGCGACGCCGCGGGCGTGCGCGCGGAGGTCGTCGGGCAGCGGCTCGTGCGGATCAGCCTCACGCGTCCGCTCGACGGGCCGGTGGACGTCGAGTACCGGGTGAGCAACGGCGTCGCGGAGGCGACGGGCGTCATCACCGTCATCGAGGTGCCCGAGCCCGCCGTGCGCCAGCCGCCCGTCGCGACCGACGACCGCGTGGCCGTGCGCGTGGGCGACGCGGTCGACATCCCCGTGCTCGCGAACGACGAGCAGCCCGACGGCGACCGGCTGCGCCTCGACCCCGTGCTCGTCGACCCGCTCCCCGAGGGCGCCGGCCTCCTCTTCGCGAGCGAGGACCGGCTCCGCTACCTCGCCCCCGACCGCACGGGCGACTACACGGCCGTCTACCGCGCGGTCGCGCCCGACGGCCAGTGGGCGACCGCGACCCTCACCGTCTCCGTGCGCGAGGCCGACGTCGCGACCAACGCCGCGCCCGTGCCGCGCCCGCTCACCGCGCGCGTGCTGGCGGGGGAGACCGTGCGGATCCCCGTGCCGCTCACCGGCATCGACCCCGACGGCGACTCCGTGCGCCTCCTCGGGCAGGACACCGGTCCCGAGAAGGGCCAGGTCACCGAGGTGGGGCCGGACTGGATCGACTACCAGGCGGGCGACTACTCCACCGGCACCGACGCGTTCGCGTACGCCGTGGTCGACGGGCTGGGCGCGCGCGCGACCGGCACCGTCCGCGTGGGCATCAGCCCCCGCGTCGAGGGCGCGCGGAACCCGGTCGCGACGGCCGACACCGTGACCGTCCGCCCGGGCCGCGTCCTCCGCGTGCAGGTGCTCGCGAACGACACGGATCCCGACGGCGGCGCCCTCTCGCTCGTGTCGGTGCAGCCGCAGGAGGCGGGCCTCGTCGCGGGGCTCGACGGCGACACGGTCCGCGTCGTCGCCCCCGATGCCGCCGGCCGCTACGGCTTCGTCTACGGGGTGCGGAACGCGCGCGGCGGCACCGACGAGGCGTTCCTCACCGTGATCGTGGATCCCGCCGCGCCGCCCACGCGCCCCGTCGCCCGCGACACCGTGCTGCAGCTCTCCGACGTGCTCGACCGGTCGAGCGTCGACGTCGACGTCATGCGCAGCGTGTTCTCGGCGGAGGGCGACGTGTCGGCGCTCGTGCTGGGCGTCGGCGCGGGCTACGAGGACGTGGCGAGCGTGACCGCGGACGGCCGGATCCGGGTCGAGGTCGGCGACGAGCGCCGCATCGTGCCGTTCACGGTGGCGCAGCCGGACGACCCGTCGATCTCCGCCACCGCGTTCATCTGGGTGCCCGGCTTCGAGGACACCCTGCCGCAGCTGCGCGTCGGCCAGCCCCGGCCCACCGTCCCGAGCGGCGAGCGGCTCGTGGTGGACCTGGAGGACCAGGTGGTCGCGGCCGGGGGCCGCGCGGTGCGCATCGCCGACCCGAACTCCCTGTCGGCCACGCACGCGGACGGACCCGTGGAGCTCGTGGACGAGGACACCATCGCGTACCGGAGCGAGCCCGGGTACTTCGGACCGGCGGCGATCTCCTTCACGGTGACCGACGGATCCGGCGCCGACGGCGGGCGCACCGCCGCGCTCGTGCTGCCCATCACCGTGACGCCCACCGAGAACCAGCCGCCCGTGTTCACGGGCGCGGTCATCGACCTGGAGCCCGGCCAGTCGAAGGACGTCGACCTCGGCCGCCTCACCACCTACCCGTACCAGGACGACCGCGGTCAGCTGTCGTTCGCGGTCGAGGGCGCGGTCGCCGACGGGTTCCGCGCGACGGTCGACGGCGGCACGCTGCGCATCTCCGCCGAGGAGGGCGTCGCGACGGGCCAGGCCGCGTCGTTCCCCGTGAGCGTCCGCGACGCGACGCAGACCGGCCGGGCGGGCCGCGTGGACCTCCGGGTCGTGCCCTCGACGCGCCCGCTCCCGCAGCCCGCGACCGACGTGGGGTCGGTGACGCGCGGATCCACCACCGTCATCGACGTGCTCGCCAACGACCAGGCCGGGAACCCGTTCCCGGGCACCCCGCTGACGGTCGCGTCCATCCGCGGCGCGGACGGCGCGAGCCTCCCGGAGGGCGTCACCGTCACGCCCTCCGCCGACCGCGCGACGCTCGCGGTCTCCGCGTCGGCCGACGCCGCGCCGGGCGACGTCCGCGTGCAGTACGAGGTGCGCGACGCCACCGGCGACCCGGGCCGCGCCGCGTTCGGCACGGTCGTCATCAGCGTGCAGGACCGGCCGGGACCCGTCTCGGCCCTCCGCGCCTCGGGCTTCGCCGACCGCTCCCTCACGGTGGCGTTCGAGCCGGGCGCGTTCAACGGCTCGCCCATCACCGGGTACCAGGTGCGCGTCCTCCGCGGCGGGACCGCGACCGCGACCATCACCTGCCCGTCGACCACCTGCACGGTCCCGACGCCCGGCAACGGCCCGTCGGACGCCGTGGAGGTCGAGGTCCAGGCGGTGAACGGCGTCGGGGCGTCCGATCCCGCGTCCCTGGCCGGGCTCTGGTCGGACGTCCTCCCGGCGGCGCCCGCCGGGCTGACGACCGAGCCGCTCGTCGACGGGCTGCGCGTCTCCTGGCAGCCCGCCGCGGTGCCGTCCTCGTCGAGCCCCGTCACCCAGCACGTCGTGACCGTGGGCGGCGTCACGCGCCAGGTCGCCGCCGACGCCACGAGCGTGGAGGTCCGGGACCCGTCGCTCGTCCCCGAGGTGCCCGTCGCGGTCTCCGTCGCGGCCCGCAACAGCGCGCAGGTGCAGGACGCGTCAGCGTGGCTCGCCGCCACCGCCACGGGCACGCCGCGCGCGGCGCCGACCGCCACCGGCGCGCCCACCGCCACCCCCGACGCGGGCGACGAGACGCGCGTCACGGTGTCGTGGCCCGCGTTCCAGGGTCCGGGCGTCGACGGGATCCGCTACCTCGTGGCCGCGTACGCCCCCGGGTCCGCGCCCGGCTGCACCGTCGCGACCGAGGGCGCGTCGCCGTGGTCGCCCGAGCACGGCCCCGCGGTCGACGTCGGCACCGCCACCAGCCACGTGTTCACGGGCCTCGCCCCGGACCAGCCGGTCGCCTTCGCCGTGCTCGCGGCCAACAGCCAGGGCTGCACGGTCGTCGAGGCCGGCCAGCTCACGCCGCGCACCGCGCCCTCCACGCCCGTCGTGACCGTCTCCCTACCGGACCGCGACCGGGGCAGCGACGGCGTCTTCCGCGCGGTCCTCGCCGACGCGCGCTACCGCCCGGGGAACGCCCAGGCCTCCGCGCAGCTCCTCTACCGCGTCGACGGGCAGGGCGACGGCGTGCCCGTCGGCGTCGGGCAGGCGCTCACGCTGCCGCGCACGGGCGTCGGCGCGAGCATCCAGGTGCGCGTCGTCGAGGACAGCGGCGACGGCCGGCCGCGCTCGAGCGGCTGGTCGGATCCGGTCGACGCCGGCACCGCCGTGGACGCCCGCGCGGGCGACGTGCAGTTCGCGACCGACGCGGCGGGCGGCACCACCGTCTCCTGGACCTCCACCCCCACGGCGGCGGGGCCCGGCGCGCGCGTCGGGGCGGGCGGCGGC
>NZ_JAVCVL010000199.1:0-4802 GCF_032917815.1 Clavibacter sp. MX14-G9D
GGCGGGCGAGGCCGGAGCGGCGGCCGCGTCGCCGGGTCGTCGGCCTGTCAGTCCGCGCGGCGGGCGGCGGCGCTGGAGTCGCGCACGACGAGCTCGGCGGGGATGCGGCTGGACCGCGGCGTCTCGCGCCCCTCGATCGCCGCGATGAGCACGTCGACCACGAGCGCGCCGAGCGCGGGGAAGTCCTGCCGCACGGTGGTGAGCGGCGGGAGGAAGTGCCGCGAGACGGGGAGGTCGTCGAAGCCGACGACGCTCAGGTCCTCCGGCACGCGGATCCCGCGGTCGTGCAGCCCGTGGATCACGCCGAGCGCCATCTCGTCGTTGGCCACGAACACGGCCGTGTACTCGGGGACCGTCGTGAGGCCCCGCGCGAAGTCGTAGCCGAAGTCGCTCGACCAGTCGCCGATGACGATGGGCCGCTCGCGCATGCCCCACGCCCGGGTGCGCGTGTGGAAGGCGCGCTCGCGGGCGCGCGCGTCGAGCCAGTCGAGCGGGCCGGAGAGGTGGAGCACGTCGCGGTGGCCGAGGCTCGCGAGGTGGTCGACCGCGAGCCGGGTGCCCGCGGACTGGTCCACCGACACGGTGAGGAACGCCGGGTCCTTCTCGGCCTTCACGACGAGCGTCGGCAGCCCCGTCGTGATGGTGCGGAGCACGGCCACCGACGACGACCGCGGCGCGACGACGCAGAGCGCGTCGATGCCCTGCCCGGTGAGGTGGCGCACCGCCTCCTCCGGCGTCGCGTCCTCGTCGTCGCGCAGCGCGAACGACGCGACCGAGTAGCCGCAGTCGCGCGCCGACCGCTCGATGGCGCGGAGGATGCTCGACGGCCCGAACTCCACGGCGCTCTCGATCAGCACGCCGATCCGCAGGGCCCGCTGGGTCACGAGCTCGCGAGCGGCGCTGTTGGGCCGGAAGTCGAGCTCGGCGACGACCTCGAGGACGCGCTGGCGCGTCGACTCCTTCACCTGCGGGTGCCCGTTGAGCACGCGCGACACGGTCATGTGGGAGACGCCGGCTCGTTCCGCGACCTCGCGGAGCCCGAGCCGCTCGCCGCCGCTCCTGACGCTCACCCGCACTCCATCCGGCATCCTCCGAGGCGGCGACGGACGTCGCGCCCGCCGGGTCGCGGGCTGGTCGGATCTCCCATGCTGGGCACACCCTACCGGGGGCCCTCCCGGCTCCACCCGTGCCCGCGGCGCTCCCTGGCAAGCGGCCGACCGCCGGTTCCCACTGCTCGGAGGCGGGAGCAGGGTCGAGGGAGCGGCCATTCCGCCGCCCGAAGAAACAGGAGCTCCCATGTACTTCCACGCACAGACATGGATCAACGAGATCGCCGACGGCGAGCCCGACCCCGCCGCCGCCAACGCGCTGCAGGAGGGCCTCGGCGGCCAGTTCGGCGAGATGCGCACGATGATGCAGTACCTCTTCCAGGCCATGAACTTCCGCGGGGCGTCGGCGAAGCCGTACCGCGACCTGATCCAGGGCATCGGCACCGAGGAGATCAGCCACGTCGAGCTGATCGGCACCACCATCTCGCGCCTCCTCGACGGCGCGCCCGAGTACAGCGGCAAGCTCACCGACCCGCTCGACACCCCCGGCAAGGGCGGCGCGACGCCGCTGAGCATCGCGCTCGACCACGGCAACATCCACCACCACCTCGTGGGCGCCCAGGGCGCGCTGCCCGTCGACTCCGCGGGCAACCCGTGGAGCGGCAGCTACGTCTACAACTCCGGCAACCTGCCGCTCGACCTGCTCTACAACGTCATGCTCGAGTCGACCGGCCGCCTGCAGAAGTGCCGCATCTACGAGATGACCGACAACCCCGTGGCGCGTGCCACCGTCGCGTACCTCATCGTGCGCGACCAGGCGCACGAGAACGCGTACGCGAAGGCGCTCGAGACGCTCGGCGTCGACTGGGGCAAGCTCCTGCCGATCCCGAAGACGAACGCCGAGCAGTTCCCCGAGGTCAAGAAGCTGGTGGACCTGGGCCTCCAGAGCAAGCAGTACAGCTTCGACCTCGACGGCAAGAGCGAGGCCGGCCGCATCTTCCAGGGCGCATCGCCCTCGAACGACGGCACCGACCTCACCGCCACCGAGCAGGCGCCCGAGGGCTTCCCCTCGACCATCGCGCCCGAGCGCCTCGAGGAGTTCGCGCCGGGTCTCGACGCGGACCTCATGGCGCTGATCCAGGAGACGGCCGAGCGCGAGCTCGCCGACATCGAGGCGTTCTACGGACCCGCGAAGGGCTGATCCGCCTCAACCGCTCCACGCCGCGGCGCCGTCTCCCTCGGGAGGCGGCGCCGTCGTCGTCCGCGGCGGCCGACGTCAGCCGCGCCGGGCCGCGCGCTCCGCGGCGAGGTGCCCCGCGAGCACGGCGGCACCCGCGAGCAGCAGGCCGACGAGCGTCGAGATCCCGGAGGCGGGGCCGCTGCCGGTCGCGACCAGGCCGCCGACCGTGACGAGCAGCGAGACCACGGCGAGCGGCGTCACCACGCGGGATCCGGCGCGGCGGGCGGCGTCCTCGCGGGACGCGGGGGCGTCGTCGACGGCGCGGTAGCCGAGGCGGCGGATCCACGGGGCGTCGAACCGCTGCGCGTGCGGCACGAGGAGCGCCAGCACGGCGGTCACCACCGCGATGATCCCGAGCATCGTCCACACGCCCATGCGCGTCCGCCTTCCCTCGCCTCCCCTCGACGCTACCGGCACGCCATCCGCCAGGGGCATGCCCGTGCTCCCTCCGAGGGACGCCCGCCTGCGCAGCCGTTCGTACGGTGGGGGGATGACGACGCGTGCGACGACGATCACGACGGCGCGGCGGCGCGCGACCTCGGCGATCGCGGCGGTCGCGCTCGTCGTCGCGGTGCTGAGCGGGTGCTCGTGGCTGTCGCCGCCACCGCCCGAGGCGGCGGTCGCCAGCGTGGAGGCCCTGCGGACGCGGCTCGTCGCGGTGGACGGGGTCGCGGAGGTCGCGACGTCGCTGTACTCGCCCGACCTCCTCCGATCGGGCCGGTGGGTCGCCTCCGTCGACGTCACCGCCGAGACCCCCGACCTCGCCCTGGCCGCCGCCGTGCGGGGCGCCCTCGGCGACGGCGTGACCGCGGCCCAGCTCGACCTCTCGCTCGAGGTCCCGGAGGGCTCCGGGAGCGCGGGCGTGACGCTCGACCCGCAGGTCGCCGACGACGTCGACCTCGCCGACGCGTGGCGCCGGATCCCGGACGCCGCATCCGTGCACCTCGCCAGCGGCGGCCGCTGGGTCGTCCTCCGCGAGGGCGCGACGGTCGCGGAGGCGGCGGACCGCTTCCGTCCGATCCTCGGCGACGGCCTCGTGGTGCTCCAGGACGAGATCGTCTCGGTCGGCGTGACCGCCACCGCACCGGGACCCGGACTCCTCTCCGCGATCGACGCGCTCGCGGCCCGGGCGGGCGTGACCGGCGTGTACTCCACGCCCGGACCGGACATGGGCCGGGCCGCGGTCACCGTCGAGACGGACGACGTCGAGCCGGTCGCGGCCGTCCTCGCCGCGACGGTCGACGAGGCCGCGGACGCGGGCAGCGCCCCGCGGACGGCCTTCACGGTGCGGACCGCGTACGCGTCGGACTGGACGTCCGACGACGAACGGGAGGTCACGGGCTGGGTCGGCCTCCCCCTCGGCGCGCCCGAGCCCGCCGACCTGCCGCAGCCGGTCGAGCCGGAGGCGCCGGCCGATCCGCCGGTGCCGGAGGCCCCGCCCGTCCTCGTCGACGTGGCCGCCCAGGAGGCCGGGGTGCGCGCCTTCCTCGAGTCCGCGGTCGCCATATCCGGCGTGCCGGCCGAGGCGACCGCGGAGGCCACGACGTGCGCGGACGGCTCCGCGGCGACGCAGGCGACGGGCCGCGTGCTCATCCCGGTGTTCACCGTCATGGACGACGCCCAGGCCCCCTTCGACGCGATCACCGGCGCGTGGGCCGACGCGGGCTTCGTGCCGAGCGGCCGCGCCATGGGCCGCGACTTCTGGTCCGCCGGCGACGGCCGGGCCGATGGCGTGGCGACCGCCAGCATCCGCGGCACCGCCGAGGGCCTCAGCATCTCCGCCGAGTCGGTGTGCGTGCGCTGACGACGCTCCGTTGCCCCCGTCGTCGGCCGGGGGCAGGATCGCGGTGACGAAGGGATGCCCATGCCGCAGTACGTCGTCCTCATCCACAGCGACCCGGAGGCGGCGGACCGCCGACCGACGAGGAGCGCGCCGCCCACGACCGCCATGCGGAGGAGCTGGCCGGATCCGGGTCCCTCGCGATCGCCTACGCGCTGGGTCCGCCTGGCGAGGCGGTCGCCATCCGGGGCGGCGCCGCCTCGGCCGGGCCGCTGCGGTCGTCGGGCGCGCAGGTCGTCGGCTTCTGCGTGATCGACGCGCCCGACCTCGACGCCGCCGTCGCGATCGCGCACGGGAATCCGGCGGCGCGCGCCGGTGCCGGCGTCGAGGTGCGCCCCGTGGAGGGCGGCGGCGTCCTCCGCGGCTGACGGGCCGGGAGCCCTCGCGTCAGTCCGACCGCAGCCCCCGCACGGCGACGCGCACCCCGCTCCGCGGGAGCGCCGGGAACCGCCGCAGCGAGATGCGGAGGTCCTGCGGCGGGAGCGTCATCTCGGTCGCGCGCGTGGCGAGGCGCACGGCCTGCTCGACGAGCGCGATCGTGATGTCCTCGCCCGGGCAGCGGTGGCCCGTCGCCGCGTCGCCGCCGCCCTGGGGGATCAGGGTGTTCGGGTCGCCGTCCCAGTCGCGGAAGCGCGTGGGGTCGAAGGACTCCGGATCCCGCCAGAGGCGGGGG
>NZ_JAVCVL010000002.1:0-60215 GCF_032917815.1 Clavibacter sp. MX14-G9D
GCCGGCGGCCGCGGCGGAGGTGGCGGACGTGTCGCCCGCGGCGGCGGACGCCGAGGTCGAGGCGGCCGCAGCCGCCGAGGAGGTCGCTGCCGCCGAGGAGGTCGCTGCCGCCGAGGAGGTCGAGGGCGCGTCCGGGACCGCAGCCGGGGCGGGAGCCGGGGCCTCAGCCTCCGGCCGTGATCCGGTCCTGGCCGTGGACCGCGACGCGTCGCCGTCGTCGTCCCCCGTCGCCGAGCCAGAACGTGCCTCCGCGGCCTCGCGCAGGGCGCGCAGCTCGCGTCGCGTCATGGGAGAGCCGGTGCCGATCCCCGGTCCGGCGCCGCGCGGCGCGTCCTCGGCGCCCGGGGCGGGGGCCGGCGCGCGCCCCGCATCGGGGCGAGCCGCGGCGTCGTCGCCGAACAGGCTCTCGAAGGGGTCGCCGCCCGCACCCGCTGCCGTCGTGGCGCGTCGGGTGGGGTCGTTCTCAGGCGTGTCGGTCAGGATCGACTCGGTTCCTCGGGACGAGAGCGCCGGGTGGGGAGCCGGCGGTGCGCTCGCTCTCGAGCGCATGTTGAAGGATTATAACGGCCGCTACCTGGTCGATCACGGGCCGCTGCGTGCGGGAGCCCCTGCCGGACGACCGCAGGGCGCTCTGCGCGGAGACCGTCGAGAGCCGTTCGTCCACGAGCCGCACCGGCGTCGGGGTGGCGTCCGCGAGGCGGCGGGCGAAGCCCTCCGCGTCCTCCGTCGACGCCGTGGCGCGCCCGGAGAGCGCGAGCGGCAGGCCCACGACGAGCTCGACGCACCCGACCTCCGCGGCCACCTCGAGGATGCGGCGGATGTCCGCCGAGCCGCCCGCGTCGCGCGGGACGGTCTCGACGGGCGTCGCGATCAGCCCGTGCGGGTCGGAACGGGCGAGGCCGATGCGCGCCTTCCCCACGTCGACGGCGACCCGCGAGCCCGTCCGCATCAGGACGCGAGCGCCTGGCGGACGGCGGCGAGGGCGTCCGGGATGGCCGACACGTCGGATCCGCCGCCCTGGGCGAGGTCGTCCTTGCCGCCCCCGCCTCCGCCGAGCACCGCGGCGGCGGCGCGGGCGAGCTGCCCGGCCTTGGCCCCGGCGTCGCGGGCGGCCTGGTTGGTGGCCACGATGACGGTCGGCTTGCCCGCGGCGTCACCCGCGAGCGCGACGACCACCGGGTCGGAGCCGGCGCGCTCGCGCACGAGGGTCACGAGCTGGCGCACCTCGTCGGCCGAGCGGACGCCACCGAGCGACTCCTGGATGAGCGTCACCGATCCGACGCGCGAGCCCTGCGCGAGCAGGGCCGGCACGCGCTGCTGGAGCGCCTGCGCCTCGAAGTCCGCGATGCGGCGCTCCGCGGTCCTCAGGTTCGCCATCAGGTCGGCGATGCGGTCGGGCAGCTGCTCGCGCGGCGTCTTGAGGCTCGACGTGAGCTGCGACACGATGGCCCGCTCGACGGCCAGGTCCTGGAACGCCTCGCGGCCGACGAGCGACTCGATGCGCCGGTTGGTGGAGCCGACGGACGACTCCCCCACCACGTTGATCAGCCCGATCTGCGCGCTCGAGGACACGTGGGTCCCCGCGCACAGCTCGCGCGACCACGGGCCGCCGATGTCGACGACGCGCACGGTGTCGCCGTACTTCTCGCCGAACAGCGCCATCGCGCCGAGCTGCTTGGCCTCGTCGATGGGCATCACGCGCGTGACGACCTGCAGGTCGTCCCGCACGGCGCCGTTGGCGATGTCCTCGATCTCGCTGCGCGTCTCGGGCGACAGCGCCTGGTTCCACGCGAAGTCGAGGCGCATGTAGCCGGCGCGGTTGTACGAGCCGGACTGGTGCGCGTCCTGGCCGAGCACCTGCCGGAGGGCGGCGTGCACGAGGTGCGTGCCGGAGTGCGCCTGCGTCGCGCCGCGCCGCCAGTCGGCGTCGACCACGGTCGTGGCGGCGTCGCCGACGCCCACCTCGCCGGAGCGCACCTGCACGCGGTGGCTGATGAGGCCCTTCACGGGCTTCTGCACGTCGAGGACCTCGAGGTCGAACCCCTGGCCGACGATGCTGCCCGCATCGGCCTCCTGGCCGCCCGACTCGGCGTAGAGGCTCGTCTCCGGGAGGATGACCTCCGCGATGTCCCCCGCGACCGCGTGGTCGACGCTCTGTCCGCCCACGATGAGGCCGAGGATCGTCGTGCCGGTCTCGAGCTCGTCGTAGCCCGTGAAGCGCGTCTCGCCGGCGGCGCGGAACGCGCTGTAGACGGTGAGGTCGGCGAGGGCGGTCTTCTTGCTCTTCGCGTCGGCCTTGGCGCGCGTGCGCTGCTCCAGCATCAGGCGGTCGAACGCCTCGCGGTCGACCGTGAGCCCGTTCTCCTCCGCCATCTCGAGCGTGAGGTCGATGGGGAACCCGAACGTGTCGTGCAGCAGGAAGGCGGTGTCGCCCGCGATCCGCTCCCCGCCCTTGGCCTTCGTCTCGCCGACGGCCACGTCGAGGATCGTCGTGCCGCCGGAGAGGGTGCGGAGGAACGTCTCCTCCTCCGCGTAGGCGAGGCGCGAGATGCGGTCGAAGTCGTCGGACACCTCGGGGTAGGCGGCCGTCATCGCGTCGCGCGACGCGGGGAACAGCTCGCCGAAGGTCGCCGTGTCGACGCCCATGAGGCGCATGGCCCGGACGGTCCGGCGCATCAGGCGACGCAGGATGTAGCCGCGCCCCTCGTTGGACGGACGCACCCCGTCCGACATGAGCATGAGGGAGGAGCGGACGTGGTCGGCGACGATGCGCATGCGCACGTCGTCCTCGTGGTCGGCGCCGTAGCGGCGGCCCGCGATGCCGGCCGCGCGGTCGAGGACCGGGCGCACCTGGTCGATCTCGTACATGTTCTCGACGCCCTGCTTGAGGAAGGCGACGCGCTCGAGGCCCATGCCCGTGTCGATGTTCCTCTTCGGCAGGTCGCCGAGGATCTCGAAGTCGGCCTTGCCGGTGCCCTGCCCGCGCAGGTACTGCATGAAGACGAGGTTCCAGATCTCCACGTACCGGTCGTCGTCGGTGGCCGGGCCGCCGTCCCGGCCGTAGGCCGGTCCGCGGTCGAAGAAGATCTCGGAGCAGGGGCCCGCGGGGCCGGGCTGGCCGGTGTGCCAGTAGTTCGTGTCCCGGCCGAGGCCCTGGATGCGGTCGTCCGGGAGGCCCGCGATGCGCTTCCACGCCTGCCGCGCCTCGTCGTCCTCGTGGTAGACGGTCACCCACAGGTCGTCCGGGTGGAACCCGAGGCCGCCGTCGGCCTCGCTCGTCGTGAGCAGCTCCCAGGCGTAGGCGATGGCCTGCTCCTTGAAGTAGTCGCCGAACGAGAAGTTGCCGTTCATCTGGAAGAACGTGCCGTGCCGGGGCGTGCGGCCGACCTCCTCGATGTCGAGGGTGCGGATGCACTTCTGCACGCTGGTGGCGCGCGGGAAGGGCGCGGGCACGACGCCCGTGAGGTAGGGCACGAACGGCACCATCCCGGCCACCGTGAACAGGAGGGTCGGGTCCTCGCTCACGAGGGACGCCGACGGCACGACGGTGTGTCCCCGGTCGCCGAAGTACGTCAGCCAGGCGTTGCGGATGTCTGCGGTCTGCATGCGGTCTACTGCTTTCCCAGCTCGGTGATGGTGTCCTCGGCCTCGCCCACGGCGGAGCGGAGCTCGGCCTCGCGCCGGCGGTAGCCGTCCTCGACGGCCTCGCCGAAGCGGCGGGCGCGGTCGTTGACGTCCTGGAAGAGGCGGTGCCCGGCCTCGGTGCGATCGACCTGGTGGGCGATCGCGAAGCCGATGACGACCCCCACGGCGATGAGGACGAGGTTCTTCATGCTTCTCCCCTTCCGGGAGGTCCACCCCTCGCGAGGAGGGTGTCGAGCGGTGCGCGCGGCCCTTCGGGGCCGAGGGCGATCCTACCGGCCGGGCCGGGCGGCTCCCCCGGCGGCCGGGGCCGGCGGGACGGCACGCCCGCCCACGGCCCCCGGCACAGCGGCACATCGGCCGCGGAGACGCCGAGAGGCGGGGCGCCCCGGAGGGCGACCCGCCTCGCGGACGGTGATGCGGTGCTTAGCGTGCCGCGTAGTACTCGACGACCAGCTGGACCTCGCAGGTCACGGGGACCTCGGCGCGCTTCGGCAGGCGCACGAGGCGGGCCTGCAGCTTGTCGAGCTCGACCTCGAGGTACGAGGGGAGCTTCGGCAGCACGTCGGCGTGACCGCCGGCGGCGGCGACCTGGAAGGGCTCGGTGCCCTCGGAGCGCGGCTTGACGTGGATCATCTGGCCGGCCTTCACGCGGAAGGAGGGGCGGTCGACGATCTTGCCGTCGACCATGATGTGACGGTGCACGACGAGCTGGCGGGCCTGCGCCGTGGTGCGCGCGAGGCCGGAGCGGACGACGAGCGCGTCGAGGCGCTGCTCGAGGATCTCGACCAGGTTCTCACCGGTCAGGCCCTGCGTGCGGCGCGCCTCCTGGAAGGCGATCTTGAGCTGGGCCTCGCGGATGCCGTACTGGGCACGCAGGCGCTGCTTCTCGCGCAGGCGGACGGCGTAGTCGCTGTCCTGCTTGCGCTTGGACCGGCCGTGCTCGCCCGGCGCGTAGGGGCGCTTCTCGAGGTACTTGGCCGCCTTCGGCGTGAGCGGGATGCCCAGCGCGCGGGAGAGGCGGGTCTTGCTGCGGGTGCGTGACTTGGTGGACACGTTTTCCTTCCAGGGGAGAAAGTCTCTTGACTGCGGATGATGCAGGGCGTCCGCGCACACGCATGGGCGCGCGACGATCGGTACCGCGATGCGGTTCCTGCGTGAGTAAGAGGGATTCGCCACGGGTCGTCCGGCTACAGGACGTGTCCCTTGATCATGATGTCGACGCAGCCGCACGCGACACCCGATTGAGGCGTCAGCAAGCGTAGCACGGGAACGGCGGGGATCCGGGTGCGCGCCGCGCCAGGCGCGGGCACCCCGTCCGCGTCGCCTCAGCCGCCGCGGACGATGCGGCGCAGCCTCTCGAGCCGCGCCGACAGGTCCCGCTCGTGCCCGTGCTGCGTGGGCGAGTAGTAGGTGCGGCCGACCAGCTCGTCGGGCAGGTACTGCTGGGTCACGACGCCGATGTCCGCGTCGTGGGGGTAGCGGTACCCCTTCCCGTGCCCGAGGCGCTTGGCCCCCGGGTAGTGGGCGTCGCGCAGGTGCAGCGGGACGCGGCCGAACGCGCCGGCGCGGACGTCCGCGATGGCCTGGTCGATGCCGAGGTAGGACGCGTTCGACTTGGGCGCGGTCGCGAGGTGCACGACGGCCTGCGCGAGCGGGATCCGCCCCTCGGGCATGCCGATGAGCTGCACCGCGTCGGCCGCCGCCACCGCGACCACGAGCGCCTGCGGGTCGGCGAGGCCGATGTCCTCGGACGCCGACACGATGATCCGGCGGGCGATGAAGCGCGGGTCCTCCCCCGCCTCGATCATGCGGGCCAGGTAGTGGAGGGCCGCGTCCACGTCCGATCCGCGGATCGACTTGATGAAGGCGCTGATGACGTCGTAGTGCTCGTCCCCGTTGCGGTCGTAGCGCAGGAGCGCCCGGTCGACCGCCAGGGCGACCTGCTCGGTGGAGATGGGGACGGGCGCGGGGTCCGCGGCCGGGGCGGTCCCGCGGGCACCGTCGCCGCCCCCGCCCTCGTCGCCGTCCTCGTCCTCGTCCTCGTCCTCGTCGTCTGCATCCCCGTCCGCCGCGCGCGCCTTCCCCGCGGCATCCGCCTGGGCCGAGACCGCGGCCGCCTCGAGCGCCGTCAGCGCACGCCGCGCGTCGCCCGAGGCGAGGCGGATGATCATGGCCCGCGCGTCGTCGTCGAGGGAGAAGCGCCCGCCGAGGCCCCGCGCGTCGGCGACGGCGCGGTCGACGAGCACCCCGAGGTCGTCGTCGTCGAGCTGCTCGAGCGTCAGCAGGAGGCTCCGGGACAGCAGCGGGGAGATGACGGAGAAGGACGGGTTCTCCGTGGTCGCCGCGATGAGGATCACCCACCCGTTCTCCACCCCCGGGAGCAGCGCGTCCTGCTGCGCCTTGGTGAAGCGGTGGATCTCGTCGAGGAACAGCACCGTCGAGACGCCGAAGAGGTCGCGGTCGCTGAGCGCCTTCTCCATCACCTGGCGGACGTCGCGCACGCCCGCGGTCACGGCGGAGAGCTCGACGAAGCGCCGGCTGGACCCGTGCGCGATGGCCTGCGCGAGCGTCGTCTTCCCGGTCCCGGGGGGTCCCCACAGGATGATCGACACCGACCCCTGCTCGCCGGCGACGTCGGACGCGAGGCTCACGAGGGGGGATCCCGGCGTCAGCAGGTGGCGCTGGCCGGTGACCTCGTCGAGGGTCCGCGGACGCATCCGGACGGCCAGGGGCGTGGCCCCCGAGCGGAGGCCCGGTCGCGTGTCGGTCATGACCTCGATGGTAGGCGCGACCGGCTAGTGTTCCCGTACCGCCGCCTCGGGCGGGACCGAGCGGAGGACGCCGTGGCCCCCAGGAACGACCGCGCAGCCCGCGAGGCGCAGGCCCGGCTCCGGCGCTACGCGGCGCGCCGGGAGCTCCACGCCCGCGCCGTGCGGCGCCGCCGTCGCGACGACCTCGTGGCCGTCGTCGGCGTGGTCCTCGTCGCGGCGCTCGCGGTCGGCGCGCAGCTCGCCTGGCAGTCGGGGCCGGGCGCCCCCGAGCCCGCGGCGTCCGCCTCCCCGACGCCCGACGCCGCCACGCCCACCGCGGATCCGGCGGAAACCGGGAACGTCCCGCCCGCCACCCTCGCCGAGGATCGGACGTGGACGGGCTCGCTCGTCCTGAACGGCGACGTGACGCTGGGCGTCGAGCTCGACGGGCGGTCCGCGCCCCAGTCCGTGTCGGTGCTCGTCTCGCTCGCGCAGAGCGGCTGGTACGCCGACCGCACCTGCCACCGCCTCACCACGGCGCTGTTCCAGTGCGGGAGCGCGGACGGCCGGGGCGGCGGCGACGCGGGCTTCACGTACGGACCGGTGGAGGACGCTCCCGAGGACGGCTCCTACCCGGCCGGCACCATCGCCATGGCCCGCGGGGAGAGCCCGGACAGCCAGTCCGGCCAGTTCTTCGTCGTCTACCGGGACACCCGGCTCGACACCTCCACGGGCGGCTACACGGTGGTCGGTCGCGTGACCTCCGGCCTCGACGAGTACGTGAGCCGCATCGCCGACCAGGGCATCACCCCCGGCGCCTCCGCGGAGGACGGCGCCCCGGTGGTCCCGACCACGGTCACGAGCCTCACCCTGGGCTGACGCGCGCCGCAGGTCCTCACGAGCGCCTGCGAGCGGGAGCCGGTTCCGCCCGCGACCGCGCCGCCGCACCTCCGCTCGGGCATGATCGGTACGGCGGCCTGCGCCCGCTCCCGGACGATCCCGCCCGGGAGCCGTGCTCTAGGCTGACGTGCACGTCTCCGAACCGGTCCGGCCGGTCCTATGAACAAGGTGGAATCCGTGGCTGACAACGATCAGACCCCCTGGGGCCGCGTCGACGAGACGGGCACCGTCTTCCTGCGCGAGGGCGACGGCGAACGTGCCGTCGGCCAGTACCCCGACGGGACCCCCGAGGAGGCGCTGGCCTACTTCCAGCGCAAGTTCACCGACCTCGCCGGGCAGGTCACGCTCCTGGAGCAGCGCGCCAAGCGCGGCGCCCCGGCGGCGGACGTCTCCAAGGCCGTCGCGCACCTCATCGAGGCCGTGGACGGCGCGAACGCCGTCGGCGACCTCGCCGCGCTCCGCGCCCGCCTCGACGTCCTCGCGGCCACCGTGGGCGAGCTCACGGAGAAGCAGGGCGAGGAGCAGCGCCAGGTCGTCCAGGGTGCCATCGCCGAGCGCACCGCCATCGTCGAGGAGACCGAGCGCCTCGCGGGCCAGGACTTCTCGAAGGTCCAGTGGAAGCAGCTGACCGCCGAGGTCGACGCGCTCTTCGGCCGCTGGCAGCAGCACCAGCAGACGGGTCCGCGTCTGCCGAAGAACGACGCGAACGAGCTCTGGAAGCGCTTCCGCACGGCGCGCTCCACCATCGACACCGAGCGGAAGGCGTTCTTCGCCGAGCTCGACAACGCGCACAAGGACGCCCGCTCCAAGAAGCAGGCCATCGTCGAGCAGGCGCGTGCCCTCGAGCCGCAGGGCGTCGGCGGCATCCCCGCCTACCGGCGCCTCCTCGACGAGTGGAAGCTCGCCGGACGTGCTGGCAAGCGCTACGACGACGCGCTCTGGGCGCAGTTCAAGGCGGCGGGCGACGTGCTCTACGGCGCCAAGGCCGAGGTCGACGCCGCGGACGACGAGGAGCAGCAGGCCAACCTCGCGGCCAAGCTCGCCCTCCTCGACGAGGCCGAGCCCATCCTCCAGATCACGGACCGCACGGCCGCGCGCGACAAGCTCACGGCCGTCCAGCTCCGGTGGGACGCGGTCGGCCGCGTGCCGCGCGACAGCGTCAAGACGGTGGAGGACCGCCTCCGCAAGGTCGAGACGCACGTCCGCACCCTGGACGAGGAGTTCTGGCGCAAGAACAACCCGGAGACCAAGGCGCGGTCCGAGGGGCTCGCCTCCCAGCTGGGGGCGGCCATCGACAAGCTGCAGCGCGAGCTCGACGCGGCGAAGGCCGACGGGGACGCACGGCGCATCGCGGACGCCGAGGAGGCCCTGGCCGCCCGACGCGTCTGGCTGGACGCCCTCGGCTCCTAGCCTCCCTCCGCAGTTCGACGGCCCGGACTCCTCCACAGGAGCCCGGGCCGTCGCCCGTCCGCCCCGGGTCGATGGCATGGTGCGCCCATGTCCCCCCGCCTCGCTCCCGTCCTGTCCGTCCTCGACCTCCCGCTCGCGGAGCTCTGCTCCGCCCGTCTCGACGGCGAGCTGTACGAGGTCGACGCCTGCTACTCCCCCGTGGACGAGCTGGCCTCGCCCTGGCTCCGCGCGGCGGCGCTCGCCGCGCAGGTGCCGTCGCGTCTCATCGCCGAGCGCACCACGGCGGCCTGGGTGCACGGCGCGGTCCGCATGCCCCCGCGCACGCACGAGTACTGCGTCGACAGCGTCGCGCGGTGCCACCCGCCGGCGCTCCGGAACGTGCGCATCCGCGAGGTCGTCCTCGACGAGCGCGACACCGTGGTGCTCGCGGGGATCCGCGTCACCACGCCCCTCCGCACCCTCTGCGACATCGTGCGCACCGTGTCCGACCTCACGCCCCGGCACGAGCGCGCCTGCCTCGGCCTCCTCCGGCTGCCCGGCGTCACGATCCCGGGCGCCCGCGAGCACCTCGCCTCGTGCGGGGCGCTCCCCGACAAGCGCCGCGCGCTCCAGCGGCTCGACGCGCTCGCCCTCCGTGCGTCCTCCCCACGGGGCACGGACGGGTCCGACGCCGATGACGGCGCGTGGCCGATCAGCCCCCGTTGACCCGGTACACGTCGTACACCGCGTCGATCCGGCGCACCGCGTTGAGCACGCGGTCCAGGTGCGTCACGTCGCCCATCTCGAAGACGAACCGGCTGATCGCCAGCCGGTTGGACGAGGTCGAGACGGAGGCCGACAGGATGTTCACGTGGTGCTCCGACAGCACGCGCGTCACGTCGCTGAGGAGGCCGGAGCGGTCCAGCGCCTCGACCTGGATGTGCACGAGGAACAGGCTCTTCGACGACGGTGCCCACTCCACCTCGATCATGCGGTCGGGTTCCGCCCGCAGCGAGTCCACGTTGTGGCAGTTCGCCTGGTGCACCGAGACGCCTGCCCCGCGCGTGACGAAGCCGATGATCTCGTCGCCGGGCACGGGCGTGCAGCACTTCGCCAGCTTCACGAGGATGTCGGGCGCGCCGCGCACGAGCACCCCGGAGTCGCTGTTGCGGGAGACGCGCGAGCGCTGCGTGACCGCGAAGACCTCCTCGGCCTCCCCGCCGCTGTCGCCCTGGATGGAGGAGAGCACCTTCTCGATCACCGACTGCGTGGAGACGTGCCCCTCGCCGACGGCCGCGTACAGCGCCGCCACGTCGTCGTACTTCATGCTCTGGGCGACGTCCGAGAACGCGTCCTGGTTCATCAGCTTCTGCAGCGGGAGGTTCTGCTTCCGCATGGCACGGGCGATCGCGTCCTTGCCCTGCTCGATCGCCTCCTCGCGGCGCTCCTTGGTGAACCACTGCTTGATCTTGTTGCGCGCGCGGGCGCTCTTCACGAACGCCAGCCAGTCCTTGCTGGGACCGCTGTCCGGGTTCTTCGACGTGAACACCTCGACGACGTCGCCCGTGGTCAGGGGGTTCTCCAGCGGCACCAGCCGGCCGTTCACCTTGGCGCCCATCGTCCGGTGGCCGACGTCGGTGTGCACCGCGTAGGCGAAGTCGACGGGCGTCCCGCCCGCGGGCAGGCCGATGACCTTCCCGTGCGGCGTGAAGACGTAGACCTCCTTCGCGCCGATCTCGAAGCGCAGCGAGTCGAGGAACTCCCCCGGGTCGGCCGTCTCGGACTGCCAGTCCGAGATGTGCGCGAGCCACGCGAGGTCGGTGTCCCCCTGCGGCGACACCTCCGCGGCACGCCCGCCGTTCATGCGCTCCTTGTACTTCCAGTGCGCGGCGACGCCGAACTCGGCGCGCTGGTGCATCTCGTGCGTGCGGATCTGGATCTCCACCGGGCGGCCCTTCGGCCCGATCACCGTCGTGTGCAGCGACTGGTAGAGGTTGAACTTCGGGGTGGCGATGTAGTCCTTGAAGCGGCCCGGCACCGGAGTCCATCGGGCGTGGATCGCGCCGAGCACCGCGTAGCAGTCCCGCAGCGAGTCCACGAGCACGCGGATGCCGACCAGGTCGTAGATCTCGTCGAACTCGCGCCCGCGGACGACCATCTTCTGGTAGATCGAGTAGTACTGCTTGGGCCGACCGGCCACCTTCCCGCGGATGCGGGCCGAGCGCAGGTCGTCGTTCACGCTGTCGATGACCTGCTGCACGAACTCCTCGCGCTGCGGCGTCCGCTGCTTGACGAGGTTCTCGATCTCGACGTAGATCTTGGGGTAGAGGACCGCGAACGACAGGTCCTCGAGCTCCCACTTGATGGTCGAGATGCCGAGCCGGTGCGCGAGCGGCGCGTAGATCTCGAGGGTCTCCTTGGCCTTGCGCTCCGCCGACGCGGACTCCACGAAGCCCCACGTGCGCGCGTTGTGCAGCCGGTCGGCGAGCTTGACCACCAGCACCCGGATGTCCTTCGACATCGCCACGACCATCTTCCGCACGGTCTCCGCCTGGGCGCTGTCGCCGTACTTGAGCTTGTCGAGCTTGGTGACCCCGTCGACGAGCATGGCGATCTCGTCGCCGAAGTCGTGGCGCAGCATGTCGAGCGTGTAGTCGGTGTCCTCGACCGTGTCGTGGAGGAGGGCGGCCGCGAGCGTCTTGGGCCCGATGCCGAGGTCCGCGAGGATCTGCGCGACCGCCACCGGGTGGGTGATGTAGGGCTCGCCGCTCTTGCGCTTCTGGCCCTCATGGGCGCGCTCCGCGACGGCGTAGGCCCGCTCGATGAGGCTCATGTCGGCCTTGGGGTGGTGCAGGCGGGCGGTGCGGATGAGCTGCTCGACCGCGCCGGCGGGCTGGGCGCGCGAGAACAGGCGGGGCACCAGGCGCCGGAGCGACGCCGTGCTCGAGGTCGTCTCCGTCATCGTCCAACCTCCCAGGCGTGTGCTGGAGACCAAATTATCACCGCGTCCGCGGCCTCCCGACCACGGGCCGCCGGCGCACCCCGGTCGCGCCGACCCGCGATCCGGACGTCACCACGACGGACGGCGCATGCCGGTCGACGGCGACCGACGCAGCGGGGGCCGGTCAGGCGACGCGGCCGGGCCCGCCGTCGTCGGTCACGACGTCGCCGCCCATCTCCGACCAGGCGTGCATGCCGCCCGTGACGTTGGAGGCCGCGTATCCACCGCGCAGGAGGGCCTGTGTCGCGAGGGAGGAGCGGTGCCCGGAGCGGCAGACGACGACGATGTGCTCGTCCGTCGGGATCTCGTCGACCCGAGCCTGCAGGTCGCCCAGGGGGATGTGGTGCGCCGCGGCCGAGTGACCGGCCTCCCACTCGTCGGGCTCCCGCACGTCGAGCAGCCAGGAGTCGCCGGTCGCGGTCCGTGCCTTGGCGGTGGCGGCGTCGAGGTCCTCGGGGACGCCGGCTCCGTGCGCGCTGCTCACGACTCCACCGTCACGGCGGCGCGCTCGGCCTGGGCGCGGCTCGCGGCCGTGGCCGCCAGCGCGTCGCCGCGCTTCACCTTCGGCTCGCCCTCGCGGAGGTGCGCGTACAGCGGAGCGGCGATGAAGATCGTCGAGTACGTGCCCACGATGATGCCGATGAACAGCGACAGCGCGATGTCGCGGAGCGTCCCGGCCCCGAGCACCACGGCCCCGATGAACAGGATGGACCCGACCGGGAGGATGGCGACGATCGAGGTGTTGATCGACCGCACCAGCGTCTGGTTGACGGCGAGGTTGACCGACTGCCCGAAGGTCCGACGGGACTCCTGCCCGTCCTCCGCGGTGTTCTCGCGGATCTTGTCGAACACCACGACCGTGTCGTAGAGGGAGTAGCCGAGGATCGTGAGGAAGCCGATGACGGCGGCCGGCGTGACCTCGAAGCCCGTGATCCCGTAGATGCCGGCCGTGAGGACCAGGTCGTGCAGCAGCGCGACGATGGCGGCGACGGACATCTTCCACGTGCGGAAGTAGACGGACATGACCACGGCGGCCAGCGCGAGGAACACCACGAGCCCCCACAGCGCCTGCCGGGTGATGTCCTGGCCCCACGACGGCCCGATGAAGGACTCGGTGACGCTCGACGTCTCCACGCCGTAGGCGGTCGCGAGCGCCTGGCGGACCGCGGTGCTGTCGGCGGGCTCCAGCTGGTCCGTCTGGACGCGCACCGCGTCGGCGCCGACCGCGGAGACGCGCGCGGGGACCGACGTGACCGTGGCCACGGCGTCGCTGGCCGTGTCCTGGGACTGCGACTGCACACCGCTCACCGTGTACTCGGAGCCGCCCGTGAACTCGATGCCGAACGTGAACCCGCCGCGGACCAGGGGCCCGAGGATGGAGATGAGGATGCAGACGGCGGCGATGCCGTACCAGAGGCGGCGGCGTCCGACGATGTCGAACGAGCGCTTGCCCGTGTAGAGGTCGTTGCCGAACTCGGAGAAGCCAGCCATCAGTCGTCCCTGCTCGTGTCGTCGGCCCGCGGCGCGTCGAGGGTCGCGGTCTTCGTGGATGCGGGCGCGGAGCCCTGGGCGGCCTTGCGCTCGGCGATGGTCTGCCGGCGGGCCGCCTCCTTGGCGGCGGCGGCGCCCCGTCCGCTGGCGGCGGTCGGGGTGCGGAACGTGGCCCGGCCCCGGTAGACGGCACCGAGGGCGCGCGGGTCCAGCCCGCTCATGCGGTGGCCCTCGGCGAAGAACCGCCGGTTGGCGAGCAGCTGCAGGATCGGGTGCGTGAACAGCGACACCACGATGAGGTCGATGATCGTCGTCAGCCCGAGGGTGAGCGCGAAGCCCTTGACGTTGCCCACCGCGAGCACGAACAGCACGGCCGCGGCCAGGAAGTTGACCGTGTCCGACGCGATGATGGTCCGGAGGGCGCGCTTCCAGCCCTGCTCGACGGAGGAGACGAGACCGCGGCCGTCGCGGAGCTCGTCCTTGATGCGCTCGAAGTAGACGATGAACGAGTCCGCCGTGATGCCGATGGCCACGATGAGACCCGCCACCCCGGCGAGCGAGAGCCGGTACCCCTCCCGCCAGCTGAGCAGCGTGATGAGCAGGTAGGTGATGACCGCGGCGATCACCAGCGACGCGATCGTGACCATGCCGAGCGCCCGGTACTGGACGAGCGAGTAGAGCACCACGAGCACGAGCCCGATGAGGCCGGCGATGAGGCCGCTGGTGAGCTGCGAGGACCCCAGGGTCGCGGAGATGACGTCCGAGCTCTGCAACGTGAAGCTGAGCGGCAGGGCGCCGAACTTGAGCTGGTCGGCCAGCGCCTTGGCGCTCTCCTGCGTGAAGTTGCCCGTGATGGACGGCTTGCCGTTCGTGACGACGCCCTGGGTGACCGGAGCGCTGATGACCTCGTTGTCGAGCACGAACGCGAACTGGTTCCGCGGCGACTCGAGGGTGATGAGGCGCGTCGACATGTCGCCGAACTGCTGCGTGCCGTCGCCGTCGAAGACCAGGTTCACGGACCAGGTGCCGGTGCTGACGCCCTGGCTGGACTGCTGGAGGCCGCTCGTGGCGTCGGAGATGGTGCTGCCGTCGACCTCGACCGGGCCGAGCACGTACTTCGCCGCCCCGTCGTCGGAGCAGGAGATGATCGCGCGGTCGGCGGGAGCCGCCTGACCGTCGCTCTCCGGAGCGGTCGCGCAGTCGTACGCGGCGAACTCCGCCTGCAGGCGGGGCGTGACCCAGGAGATGTCGCTGGAACCCGTGGGCTCGGCGGTGGGCTCGTCGGAGAGGGTCGAGGGGTCCGGGGTCGCCTCGGCAGCGGGCGTCTCGCCCTCGGCCGTCGGCGTGGTGCCGTCGGCGGGTGCCGAGCCGTCCGTGGCCGTGGGGGTCGGCGTGGCGCCGACCGACGCGGTGCCGGCTGCGCCGACGAGCACCGGACGCAGCTCGAGCTTGGCCGAGGACTGCAGGCGCTGCATGGTCGCCGCGTCGGGTTCGCCCGGCAGGCTCACGACGATGTTGCTGCCGCCCTGCGTGGTGATCTCGGCCTCGGAGACGCCGCTCGCGTCCACGCGCTGGCGGATGATCGAGACGGCCTGGGCGAGCTGCTCGCTGGTCGGTCCCGAGGACGACCCGTCGAGCTGGGGCGCGAGGATGATCTGCGTGCCGCCCTCGAGGTCGAGCGCCAGCTTCGGGGTCCAGGACCCGTTGCTGAACGCGACGCTCGCGGCGTTGCCGCCGGCCAGCAAGCCGATGATGACGAGCAGCCAGACGAGCTTGCGCCGGGCCTTGCGTACGGGTGTGGGCGACTTTGCCACCTGGACACTCGACTTTCTTCACGGTGGGCCGGCGGGATCCGCGGAGCGCCCCGGATGGAGGGTGGGAGCAGGGCCGGGCGGCATGCCGCCCGGGATCGGACGGACGGCCGGTGGCCGCCCGTCCGCTGGATCAGGAGCGGCCGGTGGGGGCGTCGCCGTCGTCGGGGCGGCGGGCGGACGCGTCCGTGGTGCCCGTCTCGTCGACGACGTCGGTGGCCGGGGCGTCGTCCACCAGGACGGAGGCGTCCTCGGCGACGGTCGGCTCGACCACGCGGGCGATCGTCTGGCGGTGCAGCTTCAGCACCGTGCCGGGCGAGACCTCCAGGTAGGCGAGGTTGTTCTCCTCGTCGAAGGACACGAGGGTGCCGTAGATGCCGGACGCGGTCATGACCTCGGCTCCGGGGACCATCTGGGTCTGCAGGGCGGCGAGGTCCTTCTGGCGCTTCCGGCTGTTGCGGAACATGAAGAAGATGAGCAGCGCCAGGACGGCGAACATGATCAGGGTGAACGGGTCCATGCGGGACGGGCCTTTCAGGTGCTGGGGGGTGACGGACACGACGAACCGGCGACGTTCCGCGGGAGGCCAGCTTGAATCATAGGCCATCGCCGAACAGGGGCTCCTGGGGACTCCGAGCCCCCATTCCCGGGGCCGTGCCCGGCGCGGGGTACGCGGCCGCCCCCGGCGCGGCGGGCGCCTGGAGGCCGAAGTGCCGCCACGCCGCCGGGGTCGCCACCCGTCCGCGCGGCGTGCGCGTGACGAGGCCGATCCGCACGAGGAACGGCTCGACGACCGACTCGATGGTCTCCGCTTCCTCCCCCACCGACACGGCGAGGGTGTTCAGCCCGACCGGGCCGCCGCCGAAGCGCGTGAGGATGCCGCGCATCACGGCGCGGTCGAGGCGGTCGAGGCCGAGGGGATCCACGTCGTACAGGTCGAGCGCGGCGCGCACCGAATCGACGCCCGCCTCCGTCCCGTGCACGAGGGCGTAGTCCCGCACGCGCCGGAGCAGGCGGTTGGCGATCCGCGGCGTCCCCCGGCAGCGACCGGCGATCTCGGCGACGGCCGCATGCGCGATCTCGAGGCCGAGCATCCCCGCGGCCCGCTCGATGACCTGCTCCAGCTCGTGCGTCTCGTAGAACTCCAGGTGGGCCGTGAAGCCGAAGCGGTCGCGGAGCGGGCTCGGGAGCATCCCCGAGCGCGTCGTGGCGCCCACCAGCGTGAACGGCGACAGCTCCAGCGGGATGGAGGTCGCGCCCGCCCCCTTGCCCACCATGATGTCGATGCGGAAGTCCTCCATCGCCAGGTAGAGCATCTCCTCGGCGGAGCGCGCCATGCGGTGGATCTCGTCGACGAAGAGGATCTCGCCCGGCACGAGCGCGGACAGCACGGCGGCGAGGTCGCCCGCGTGCTGGATGGCCGGCCCGCTCGTGAGGCGCAGCGGCCGGCGGCTCTCCTCCGCGACGATCATCGCGAGCGTGGTCTTGCCGAGCCCGGGCGGTCCCGCGAGCAGGATGTGGTCGGGCGAGCGGTTCTGCATGGCGGCCGCCGTGAGCAGCAGCTCGAGCTGGCCGCGCACCTTGACCTGCCCGACGAACTCCGACAGCGATCGCGGACGCAGGGCCCCCTCGAAGGCGAGCTCCGCGTCGGACTCGGGGACGGGGCTCGAGGCGTCCCCGTGCGCGAGGCCGCTCACCGCTCGACCCCCGGACCGGGCGCGCCCGCCGGCTGCTGCGGGCCCAGCATGCCGAGCGCGACGCGGAGGAGACGGGGCATGTCGGCGGGAGCGCCGGCGTCCTGGGCCGCGACGACCGCGTCGTCGACCGCCGTGCGGGCGACGCGCTCGGACCAGCCGAGCCCGATGAGCGCCGTGACGACGTCGGCGCTGACTGTGGCTGCCGCGTCCGGCACCGGCCGCGCGCGCGGAGCCGTCACGAAGATCTTGCCGGCGAGCTGCAGGACGATGAGCTTGGCCGTCTTCGGGCCTATGCCGGACACCCGGCGGAAGGCCGCGTCGTCCTCCGCCGCGACCGCCCGCGCCATCGCCTCCGGGTCGAGGTGCTCGAGGACCGCGAGGGCGGACTTCGGCCCGACGCCGGTGACGCCGCACAGCAGCTCGAAGGCGCGGAGCTCGTCCGGGCCGGGGAAGCCGAAGAGGGTGAGCGAGTCCTCGCGCACGACCAGCGAAGTGAGCACGGTGGCCTCGGATCCGTGGCGCAGCTCGAGCGCGTGCCGCGGCGTCACCGCGACGCCGTAGCCCACGCCCTGCACCTCCAGCAGGAGGGTCTGACCGGACACGGACAGCACGGTGCCGCGGAGGGAGGAGATCACGCCCCCAACCCTACGAGCTAGCGCCGACCCCGCTGCGCACGCTCGGCAGCGAGCCAGGCGGACTGCGCGGCCGTCGGTCCGGCGGTCGGCGGCGCCCCCGGCGCCACCGCGCGGGGCACGGGCACCGCGGTGCCCGCGATGCCCGTCCGGGACATCCCCGCGCGCCACCCCGCGCAGATGGCGAGGGCGAGGGCGTCCGAGGCATCCGCCGGGGTCGGCAGCTCGTCGAGTCCGAGGATCCGGGCCACCATCGTCGCGACCTGCCTCTTGTCCGCCTGGCCGTAGCCGGTCACGGCGGCCTTCACCTCGCTCGGCGTGTGCATCGCGACGTCGAGACCCCGACGGGCGGCGCCGACGAGGGCGACGCCCGTGATCTGCGCCACCCCCATGACGGTGGAGACGTTGTCCTGCGCGAAGACGCGCTCGATGGCGACGACCGCCGGCCGGTGCCGGTCGACCAGCTCCTCGATGCCGTCGCCCACCGCGAGGAGGCGGTGGTGGAGCTCCGACGTCGGGCTCGTGCGCACGACCTGCACGTCGACGAGGCGCGCGGTGCGGTCGGGGAAGACGTCCACGACGCCGACGCCGCACCGCGTCAGGCCGGGGTCGATCCCGAGGATCCGGACGGGCGGCTGGCCGCCCGCTCCGCTCCCCCGCGCGGCGGCGATGGGGGCCTACTCCTCGTCGTCGTCGAGCGCCGCCTGCACGTCGGCGGGCACGTCGCTGTTGATGTAGATGTTCTGCACGTCGTCCAGGTCCTCCATGGCGTCGACGAGCTTGTTGACCTTGCGCGCCGTCTCCAGGTCGACCTCGACCTTGACCTGCGGCACGAACTCGACGTCGGCGGAGTCGTAGTCGATGCCCGCCGCCTGGAGCGCCTGGCGCACGGCGACCATGTCCGAGGGCTCGCACTGGATCTCGAAGACCTCACCGTGGTCGGTGACGTCCTCGGCGCCCGCGTCGAGGACGGCCGCCAGGACGTCGTCCTCGGTGGGGGTCTCGGCGTGCGGCACCGCGAGGACGCCCTTGCGGTGGAAGTTGTAGGCGACGCTGCCCGGGTCGGCCATGGTGCCGCCGTTGCGGCTCATCGCCGTGCGGACCTCCGCGGCCGCGCGGTTCTTGTTGTCCGTGAGGCACTCGACGAGCATGGCGACGCCGTTGGCGGCGTACCCCTCGTACATGATCGTCTGGTAGTCGACGACCTCGCCGAGCAGGCCGGCTCCGCGCTTCACCGCGCGGTCGATGTTGTCGTTCGGGACGCTGGTCTTCTTGGCCTTCTGCACCGCGTCGACGAGGGTCGGGTTGCCCGACATGTCGGCGCCGCCGATCTTGGCCGCGACCTCGATGTTCTTGATCAGCTTCGCGAACGACTTGGCCCGCCGCGAGTCGATGATCGCCTTCTTGTGCTTCGTGGTCGCCCACTTGGAATGTCCGGACACGGGTGGTTCTCCTTACGCGGCGTCTGCTCGCTGTCAATGATGGACCATGGGGCCCTCCCGCCGAGGGACCCGGGAGTCAGAGGGTGCGCCCCGCGTCCTCGACCATGTCGAGGAAGAGGCGGTGGAAGCGGAGGTCGCCCGTGACCTCCGGGTGGAACGACGTGCCGAGGAGCGCTCCCTGGCGCACGGCGACCACGCGTCCGTCGTCGAGGGTCCCGAGCGCACGCGCCGACGGGCCCACCGAGTCGACGACCGGGGCGCGGATGAACACCGCGTGCACGGGCGGTTCGCCGAGCTCGGGGACGTCGAGGTCCACCTCGAACGACGACGTCTGCGATCCGAAGGCGTTCCGCCGCACGGACACGTCGAGACCGCCGATGCTCCGCTGGTCGTGGATGGCGTCCACGATCTCGTCGGCGAGCATGATGAGGCCGGCGCACGTGCCGTACACCGGCAGCCCGTCGTCGATGGCGGCACGGAGGGGCTCGGCCACGCCGAACTGCCGCGACAGCTTGTCCATCACCGTGGACTCACCGCCCGGGATCACGAGGCCGGAGATTCCCGGCAGGTCCTTCGGCTGGCGCACGAGCCGCGTGCGGGCCCCGAATCCCTCGAGCACCTGGACGTGCTCGCGGACGTCCCCCTGCAGCGCGAGGACGCCCACGACGGGGCCGTCGCCGTGCGGAGCCGCGCTGCTACCAGCCACGCTCGGCGAGGCGGTGCGGCGCGGGGACGTCGGCGACGTTGATCCCGACCATGGCCTCGCCCAGCCCGCGCGATGCCTCGGCGATGGCGTCGGGGTCGTTGAACAGGGCGGTCGCCGTGACGACGGCCTTCGCGCGCGCCACCGGGTTGCCCGACTTGAAGATGCCGGATCCGACGAACACGCCGTCGGCGCCCAGCTGCATCATCATCGCCGCGTCCGCCGGGGTGGCCACGCCGCCCGCGGTGAAGAGCACGACCGGCAGCTGCCCCGTGGTCGCGACCTCGAGCACGAGGTCGTACGGCGCCTGCAGCTCCTTCGCCGCGACGTAGATCTCGTCGTGCGTGAGGGCGCTGAGCGCGCGGATCTCGGACTTGATGGTGCGGATGTGCTTGGTGGCCTCGGAAACGTCGCCCGTGCCGGCCTCGCCCTTGGAGCGGATCATCGCCGCGCCCTCGGTGATGCGGCGGAGCGCCTCGCCGAGCGTGGTGGCACCGCAGACGAAGGGGACGGTGAAGCCCCACTTGTCGATGTGGTTCACGTAGTCGGCCGGGCTCAGCACCTCGGACTCGTCGATGTAGTCGACCTCGAGGGACTGCAGCACCTGCGCCTCGACGAAGTGGCCGATGCGGGCCTTGGCCATGACCGGGATGGAGACCTCGGCCTTGATCTGGTCGATGAGGTCGGGGTCGCTCATGCGGGCGACGCCGCCCTGGGAGCGGATGTCCGCGGGCACGCGCTCGAGCGCCATGACGGCGACCGCTCCCGCGTCCTCCGCGATGCGCGCCTGCTCGGCGTTGACGACGTCCATGATGACGCCGCCCTTGAGCATCTCCGCGAGTCCGCGCTTGACGCGGCTCGAGCCGACCTGTCCGGGGGTGTTGGTGTCAGTCATTGTGGTCCCTATCCTATTCGCCCGCCGCGGCGGGCCAGGCTGCTGCGATGGATGCACGGACGTCGCCCAGCAGCTGCGGCAGCGCCTTGGTCTTCGCGATGATCGGCAGGAAGTTCGCGTCCTGCCCCCACCGGGGCACGATGTGCTGGTGGAGGTGCTCGGCGATGCCGGCGCCCGCCACCTGCCCCTGGTTCATGCCGATGTTGTAGCCGTCGTTCCGGGATACCTCGCGGACGACGCGCATGGCGGTCTGCGTGAGGGAGCCGATCTCGGCGACCTCCTCCGGGCTCGCGAGGTCGTAGGTCGCGATGTGGCGGTACGGGCAGACGAGCAGGTGCCCGCTGTTGTAGGGGAAGAGGTTGAGGAGCACGTAGGCGTGCTCCCCCCGCGCCACGATGAGCGCGTCCTCGTCCGACATCGACGGCGCGATGCAGAACGGGCACTCGTCGCGGTCCGGCTGCTGGCCGTTCTGGATGTAGACCATCCGGTGCGGCGTCCACAGCCGCTGGAACTCGTCCGGGACGCCTGTCAGGTGGCCCGGCTCGTCGACCCGCGGGGCGCCCTGCTCCTCGTCTCCCCCGGGCTCGTGGTCCGACAGCGTCAGACGGGCCACGCGGTCACCACCTGCTCGCGACGGGCGATGGCGCCGGTGATCCTCTCGACGGCCTCCGCCACCGGGACGCCGTTCACCTGCGTGCCGTCGCGGAACCGGAAGCTCACGGACCCGGCCGCCCGGTCGTCCTCGCCCGCGATGAGCTGGTACGGCACGCGCGCCTTGGTGTGGGTGCGGATCTTCTTCGGCATCCGGTCGTCGGAGGTGTCCAGCTGGACGCGCACCCCCTCAGCGCGGAGCAGGTCGAGGACGCCGCCGAGGTACTCCTCGTAGTCCTCGGCGACGGGGATCCCGACGACCTGCACGGGCGACAGCCACACCGGGAACGCGCCCGCGTAGTGCTCGGTGAGCACGCCGAAGAAGCGCTCGATGGAGCCGAACAGCGCGCGGTGGATCATGACCGGCTGCTTGCGCGTGCCGTCGTTCGCCGTGTACTCGAGGCCGAAGCGCTCGGGCAGGTTGAAGTCGAGCTGGATGGTGGACATCTGCCACGTGCGCCCGATGGCGTCGCGCGCCTGCACGGAGATCTTCGGACCGTAGAACGCGGCGCCCGCGGGATCCGGCACGAGCTCGAGGCCCGTGTCGACCGCGACCTGGCGGAGCGTCTCGGTCGCCTCCTCCCAGACCTCGTCGGATCCGACGAACTTCTCCGGGTCCTTCGTGGAGAGCTCGAGGTAGAAGTCGTCGAGGCCGTAGTCGCGCAGCAGCGACAGCACGAACTCGAGCGTGCCCTTCAGCTCATCGGCCATGCGCTCGCGCGTCGTGAAGATGTGCGCGTCGTCCTGCGTCATGCCGCGGACGCGCGTGAGGCCGTGGATCACGCCCGACTTCTCGTTGCGGTAGACGGTGCCGAACTCGAACAGGCGCAGCGGCAGCTCGCGGTACGAGCGCTGGCGCGACCGGTAGATGAGCACGTGCATGGGGCAGTTCATGGGCTTGAGGTAGTAGTCCGCACCCTGGCGGGTGATCTCGCCCTCGTCGTTCCGCGCCTCGTCGAGGTGCATGGCGGGGAACATGCCGTCCTTGTAGAAGTCGAGGTGCCCGCTCGTCTCGAAGAGGTTCGACTTCGTGATGTGCGGGGAGTAGACGAACTCGTAGCCGGCCGTCTCGTGGCGGCGGCGCGAGTAGTCCTCCATCTCGCGGCGGATGATGCCGCCCTTGGGGTGGAAGACCGCGAGGCCGGAGCCGATCTCGTCGGGGAAGGAGAAGAGGTCGAGCTCGGCGCCGAGGCGGCGGTGGTCGCGCTTGAGCGCCTCCTCGATGCGGCCCTGGTACGCGCGCAGCTCGTCCTTGGTGGGCCATGCCGTGCCGTAGATGCGCTGCAGCTGCGGGTTCTTCTCGGATCCGCGCCAGTAGGCGGCGGCGACGCGCGACAGCGCCCAGCCGTTGCCGACCATGCGCGTGCTCGGCAGGTGCGGGCCGCGGCACAGGTCGCGCCAGAAGACCTCGCCGGTCTTGCCGTCGACGTTCTCGTACACCGTCAGCTCGGCGCCGCCGACCTCGACCGACTCGCCGTCCTCGCCGAGCTCCTCGCTCGAGCCGCCCTTGAGGCCGATGAGCTCGAGCTTGTAGGGCTCGTCGGCCATGAGCTCGCGCGCCTCCTCCTCGGAGACCACGCGACGCGTGAAGCGCTGACCCTGCCGGATGATCCGCTCCATGCCCTTGGAGATCGCCTTCAGGTCCTCCGGCGTGAAGGGGGCGTCCACGTCGAAGTCGAAGTAGAAGCCGTCCGTGACGGGCGGGCCGATGCCGAGCTTGGCCGCCGGGTGGATCTGCTGCACGGCCTGCGCCATGACGTGCGCGGCGGAGTGGCGGAGGATGGCGAGCCCGTCGGGCGAGTCGATGCGGACGGGCTCGACGACGTCACCGGGGACGACCTCCGCGGCCAGGTCCCTCAGCTCCCCGCCGACGCGCATGGCGACGACCGCGCGGTCGGAGAACAGCGTGAAGCCGGTGCCGGCCTCGCTCGCCGTGACGGACGACGGCGCCTCGGGCGTCTCCGCGGGCGCGGCCTCGTCGTGGATCTCGGGCTGGGCGGCGTCTACCACTGCGGGCTCCTTGCGGGACGGGGAGGGAACGGCCCCAGACTACCGGCGCGCACGTCCAGCTCCTCGCGGAGCGACGGCGCACGCGGCGCGCGCCGAGGACGTCGCGAGCGACGAGACCGCGGCCAGGAGGCGGCCGACGATGCAAGAAGGCCCCGGTCTCCCGGGGCCTTCCGTTGGTGAGCGATACTGGGATCGAACCAGCGACCTCTTCCGTGTCAGGGAAGCGCGCTACCGCTGCGCCAATCGCTCATGCACTTGCTCGAGGTGGGGACGGGATTTGAACCCGCGTGGACGGCTTTGCAGGCCGCTGCCTCGCCTCTCGGCCACCCCACCACCGGTGGTTCCCACCTTGTGAAAGGGACCCCCTTCGGGGCCCCTGTTCGAGCGGATGACGAGATTCGAACTCGCGACCCTCACCTTGGCAAGGTGATGCGCTACCACTGCGCCACATCCGCATTTCGCTCGCTGCTCCCGGCTTCCCGGCAACCCTGCGTGCTCGATGACTCTAGCCGATGTCGTGACGCGGGTGCAAAACGAGCGCCGCCCGAGGTCGCGTCGACGCCCGTCCACGGGCCCGACGCCCCGTGTTCACGCGGATCCCCGACTGCGGACCCCGGAGGCGGGTCGGGCGTGTCGCGCGCTCGACGCACCTGCGTGCGCCCCTCCGGGAGGGCGTGACCGCGACGGCCCTCGCGGTATGGCATCATGGATCCGCACCGTCCGCGGTGCGAGCACGGGCGATTGGCGCAGTTGGTAGCGCGCTTCCTTCACACGGAAGAGGTCATCGGTTCGAGTCCGGTATCGCCCACCGAACACCTCCTCATCGGCCCCGCGTCGGCGTCCGCCGATCACGCACCGGATGCGCTCAGCGCAGCAGCTCCCTGGCCGTGCCCTCGTCGAGCACGATGTCCGTCACGAGGCCGGCCGCCAGGGCTCCGCGCACGCTCCGCGCCTTGGAGGCGCCGGCGACCACGCAGACGCGACGGGGCGCACGGCGGATGGTCGCGAGATCGGGACCGCTGGCGCGGGCGTTGATGGCGATGTCGGCGGACGAGCCGTCCTCGCGGAAGAACACGGTGGACACGTCTCCCACGACGCCGTCCGCGTCGAGGGCCCGCTGGTCCGAGCGCTCCAGGTAGCCGCCCGAGTAGACGTGGCTGGGGACGAGGGCCACCGGGGAGCCCACCCCGAACAGCACCATGTCCATGCGCTCCTGGAGCTCCAGGACGCGCTGGGTGCTCCGCTCGCGCCACAGCGCCTGCTTGGTGGCGGGGTCGTCGAAGAAGGCGGGCACCGGGAACTGCTGCACGGTCGCGCCGTAGGCGTGCCCGAAGCGCCGGAGGATCTCGCTGGCGTACATGATCCCGGTCGTCCGGACGTTGCCGGCCCCGTTGAGCTGGACCACCAGCGTGTTGTGGGTCGGCTTCGGCACGAGGTAGCGGCTCACCGCGCTCACGGTGGAGCCCCACGCGACCCCGACGACCATGTTGGAGTCGACGTACTGCGTGAGCATCCGTGCAGCCGAGAGCGCCACCCGGTCGACGCGGTCCACATCGCTCGTCTGGTCCGGGACGGGCACCACGTGCGCGACGACGCCGAACCGGTCGTGCAGCTGCTCCCCCAGCACGGTGGCGAGGTCGAGCGGCGAGCGGATCTGGATGTCCACGAGCCCGGTCTCCCGTGCGAAGGACAGGAGCCGCGACACCGACGAGCGGCTGGTGCCGAGCTCCTGGGCGATGGCCTCCATGGTCAGGTCCTGCATGTAGTAGAGGTGCGCGGCGCGGAGGGCGTCCTGCGTGCGCTCGTGCGCGATCCCGTCGACCATGACGACATGCTTGCACATCCGTGCACGGGCTTCGCGTGATCCGTTCGCGGGAGGAGGATGGAGGCATCAGAACGCGCACCACCCACGCACCGACCAGGAAGAAGCTCCTCGTGACCACGTCGAAGAAGACCGACCTGCGGGACAACGTCGCCCGCATCCACGACCGCCCGAGCGCGCAGGTGCTCGTCATCGGCGGCGGCATCAACGGCATCGCGACGTTCCGCGACCTCGCGCTGCAGGGCGTCGACGTCGTCCTCGTCGAGCGCGCCGACTACGGCTCCGGCGCGTCGGCGGCCAGCTCGCACATGATCCACGGCGGCATCCGCTACCTCGAGAACGGCGAGTTCCGCCTCGTCCGCGAGTCGGTCGAGGAGCGCAACGGCCTGATCCGCATCGCGCCCCACTACGTCAAGCCGCTGCAGACGACCATGCCGATCTTCTCGACGTTCTCCGGCATCCTCAACGCGCCGCTGCGCATGCTCACGCACAAGCAGCGCTCCACCAAGGAGCGCGGCGCCCTCCTCATCAGCGTCGGCATGACGCTGTACGACTCCTTCTCCCGCGACGGCGGCTCCGTGCCGCGCCACCGCTTCCGCATCGGCAAGGCCGCCCGCGAGGACATGCCGGCCCTCAACAAGGACGTCAAGTTCACCGGCACCTACTACGACGCGTCCGTGCACGAGCCCGAGCGCCTGGCGCTCGACGTGCTCAAGGACGGCCTGGCCGCGGGCGAGCACGCCCGCAGCGCCAACTACCTCGAGGCCGTCGGCGTCGCCGAGGGCGGCGTCACGCTCCGCGACGTGATCTCCGGCACCGAGTTCGTCGTGAGGGCGGACGTGGTGGTCAACGCCTCGGGCCCCTGGACCGACCTCACCAACGGCGCGATGGGCGGCGACACGAGGTTCATGGGCGGCACGAAGGGCTCCCACATCGTCGTCGACAACGCCGAGCTCCTCGAGGCCACCAAGGGCCGCGAGATCTTCTTCGAGAACAACGACGGGCGCATCGTCCTCATCTACCCGCTCAAGGGCCGCGTGCTCATCGGCACCACCGACATCGACGCGGACCCCCGCGAGCCGGCCGTCTGCACCGAGGAGGAGGTCGACTACTTCTTCGACCTCGTCAAGCACGTCTTCCCGCAGATCGAGCTGAACCGCGACCACATCGTGTACCGCTACTCGGGGATCCGCCCGTTGCCGCGCCACGAGGACACCGCGCCCGGCTTCGTGTCGCGCGACTACCGGATCGTCGAGACCGAGATCGCCGGCCTGCCCGACACGAAGGTGCTGAGCCTCGTCGGCGGCAAGTGGACGACGTTCCGCGCCCTGTCCGCGCACCTCTCCACCGAGGCCACCACGCGCCTCGGCGTCGAGCGCTCGGTCGACACGACCGGCATGGCCATCGGCGGCGGCAAGGACTTCCCGTCCTCCAGCACGGCACGTGCGCGCTGGATCGCCACGCAGGCGGCACGCGCCGAGGGGATCGGCACCGAGCAGGTCGACCGCCTCCTGAACCGCTACGGGACGCGCGCCACCAGCGTCATCGACGTCCTGGCGGGCCAGCCCTCCACGCCGCTGTCGACCGACCCCCACCTCACGCGGGCCGAGATCGCGTACTTCGCGACGCACGAGGACGCCGTGCACCTGTCCGACGTCGTGCTCCGGCGCACCAACCTCGCCTTCGTCGGCGGGGTGACCCACGAGATGCTCGCGGAGATCGCGGACGTCCTGCAGGAGGCGCTCGGCTGGAGCGCCGGCGAGCGCGACGCCGAGATCCAGGACACGGTGGACGTGCTGCGGACGTACCACGGGGTCGACGTCGGCGCGACGAAGGTCGCCGCCGACGCCACCGTCACGGAGTTCGCGAACTAGCGTCGTCGCTCGCGGATCCGTCCGCACCGGAGGCCGGTCGCCATCAGGCGGCCGGCCTCCCGTCGTCGGTGCCCGCCATGTGCCTCGGCGTGCCGTCGCCGGACGTCGGCGGAGGCTGTCAGGGGACGGGGCTACCTTCGGCCCATGACCCATCCCCGGCTCGACGAGATCCCCCTCACCACGCTCCAGGGCGAGAGCACCACGTTCGGCGCCTACGCCGACAAGGTCGTGCTCGTCGTCAACGTCGCCTCGCGCTGCGGCCTCGCGCCTCAGTACGAGAAGCTCGAGCAGCTGCAGCGGAAGTACGGGGAGCGCGGCTTCACCGTCATCGGCTTCCCCAGCAACCAGTTCCTCCAGGAGCTCGGATCCGCCGAGGCCATCGACGAGTACTGCTCCACGACGTGGGGCGTGACCTTCCCGATGATGGAGAAGGCGAAGGTCAACGGCCGATCCGCCCACCCCGTGTACGCCGAGCTCACGAAGACGCCGGACGCGGACGGCAAGGCCGGTCGCGTGAAGTGGAACTTCGAGAAGTTCGTCGTGACGCCCTCGGGCGCGGTGCACCGCTTCCGCCCGACCGTCGAGCCGGACGCGCCGGAGATCGTCGCGCTCATCGAGGCCGAGCTGCCGGCCTGACGCCGACTCCGGTCCGGAGCGGCTCTCCCGCTCGTCCGCGTCAGCGGCGTCGGGCGATCAGTCCGGCCAGGTACGACGCCTGCCCCGCGTGCTGCAGGTCGTCCGAGAGCACGCTGACCAGCCGAGCGCCCAGCGTGACCGGCGGCGTCCACGCCTCGTCGACGACGCGGCCGAGCTCCGGGTCGTCGAGTCCGGCGAGGTACGCCAGCGTCGCCGACTGCACGGCCTCGAGGTAGCCGAGGAGGAGGTCGGCGGTGATCCCGGACAGCGCCGCGACGTCATCCGGCGTCTGGCCGTAGCCCGTGGCCGACTCGGCGAACGGGAGGGCGAATCGATCCGCCCACCCGTCCGCGGTCCATGTCTGCGCCGTCCCGGCCACGTCCGCGACCTGGGCGTCCTGCACCCGGGCGAGGTGCCAGACGAGCCAGCCCACGGTGTTCGCCTCGGGGTCCGGACGGAACGCGAGGTCCTCGGCGTCGAGCCCCTCGACCGCGTCGCGCACGAGGTCGGCGATCCGCCCGTAGGCGTCCACGAGCAGGTCGGTGGCGGGGGTCACGGGGTCTCCTCGGGTCGGGCTGCGCGTCCGGCGGATCCGACAGCGCCCCTCCATCCTGCTCCCGGTCGCCGTGGGAGGCTCGGGGCATGACGCGCCTCTCCCCTGCCGCCCCGTGGGCGATCCCGGACGACGACGCCTGGTGCCCGTGCACCGGCGGGGACCCGTACGGGGCCTGCTGCGGTCCGCTGCACCGCGGGACGACGCGGGCACCGACGGCCGAGCGGCTGATGCGGTCGCGGTTCTCGGCGTACGCGCTCGGCGACGCGGCGTACCTCACGCGGAGCTGGCACCCCTCGACCCGACCGGAGGACCTCGATCTCGACCGGTCCCTCCGGTGGTACCGCCTCACGATCCATCGCACCTCGCTGGGCGGACTCGACGACGCGACGGGGGTCGTGGAGTTCACGGCGGCCTTCCGCGCCGACGGCGAGCGGGGCAGCCAGAGGGAGGCGAGCCGCTTCGTCCGGCACGCGGGCGGCTGGGTCTACCTCGACGGGAGCTGACAGCGGAGCGTCAGGAGGACCGGAGCCGGGTGCTCACGCCTCCCCGAATCCCGACGAGATGAGCTCCACGAGCGCGGTGACGGCCTCTTCGGCGTCGTCGCCCGTCGCCTCGATGACGACATGGGCCCCCCGCGTGAGCCCGAGGGCCATGACGCCGAGCAGCGAGGCCGCGTTCTGGCCGTTGACGGTGACGGCGGAGGAGAACCCGGACGCGCGTGTCACGAAGTCGGCCGCTGGCCGGGCGTGCAGCCCGTCGCGGTTGACGAGGACCGCCTCGCCGCGGACCGTGCCCGCGGTCGTGGCGTCGCCGCCGTCCCCGTGATCCGGGGCGAGCCCGGCATCCGGGTCCTGCGCGGGGTCGGCGCCCGCGGCGGAGGCGGCCGCAGCCGCGACCTCCTCGAGCGAGCCCCCGGTCTGGGCGGCCACGGCCGCGGCGACGGCGCCTTCCACCAGCGGGGCCCGGACGACGACCACGCGCGCCGCGGCGTCCTCGTCGAGCAGCTCCACGGCGGTCTCGGCCGTGAGGTACGCGGAGCCGAGGTCGGCGAGGACGACGACGCCGTCGCCGCCCTCCGCCTCGGCCAGCGCCGCGGTCACCACGTCGAAGCTGGTCCCGATGCCGGCGTCGGCGAGCGTGCCGTCCCCCGATCCGCCGGCCGGCACGAGGGCCACGGTCGGCGCCATCTGCCGCGCGAGGTCGACCAGGCCGCGCGCGATGAGCGCGCTGTGGGACACGAGCACGAGTCCGACGGTCACGATGCGGACCCGTCGGCGTCGCGGGCGGCATCGGCCGCGGCCCGGAGGATCAGCGCCGAGGACTGCGCACCCGGATCGCGGTGGCCGACGGCCCTCTCGCCCAGGTACGAGGCGCGTCCCTTGCGGGCGACGAGGGGCTCGGTCGACTCCGCACCGCGCGCGGCGGCGGCTGCCGCGGCCTCGAGGGCCTCGGCGGGCCCGGATCCGCCGTCGGCGGCAGCCCGGGCGGCCTCGGCCGCGGGACCCCACGCGTCCACCATGGTCTTGTCGCCGCGCTCGGCCTTGCCGCGCAGCACGATGCCACCGAGCGCCGCCTCGAGCAGGTCCGCGACGGCCCCCGCGTCGAGGTCGACGCGTCCCGCGACGGCGCCGGAGGCCTTGAGGTACGCCGTGCCGAGCAGCGGGCCGGACGCACCCCCGACCGTGGAGATGAGCGTGGTCGCGACGGTCTTCAGGACGTCGGCTGGGCTGGCATCGACGGCGAGGCCCGGGAGCTTCTCCGCGACCGCGCTGAAGCCGCGATCCAGGTTCTCGCCGTGGTCGCCGTCGCCGATCTCGCGGTCGAGGGTGATGAGCTCACCCCGCTGGTCGGCCACGACGCGCGCGGCCTCCGCGGTCCAGGCCACGACCCATCCGGTCCCGAGTGCCATCAGCTACCTCCCCCACCGCAGCGCGGCGGTCTGCACGGGCGAGTCCCATAGGTCGATGAGCTCGTCGTCGAGCTGCAGCACCGTCAGGGACAGGCCCTCCATGTCGAGGGCCGTGACGAAGTCTCCCACGAGGCGGCGGACGACGGTCAGGCCGGCCTCCTCCAGCACGGCGGCGGCGCGGCGGTACGCGATGTAGAGCTCGGAGAGGGGTGTGGCGCCCATCCCGTTCACGAGGAGCAGGACGCGGCTCCCGGCGGGCGCGGCGAGGTCCTCGAGGACCGGGTCGAGGAGGCGGTCCACGATCGCGTCCACGGGCTCGAGCGGGAGCTTCACGCGCCCCGGCTCGCCGTGGATCCCGATGCCGATCTCCATCTCGTCGTCCTCGAGCGCGAAGCTGGGCTCGCCGGCGTGCGGGACCGTGCAGGCGCGGATGGCGACGCCCATGGTCCGCACCTGCCGGACCACCCGCTCGGCGACGGCGGCGACCGCGTCCAGGTCGTCCCCGCGCTCGGCGGCCGCGCCGGCGAGGCGCTCCACGAGCACGGTGCCGGCGACGCCACGGCGACCGGCCGTGTAGAGGGAGTCGGTGACCGCGACGTCGTCGTCCACCACCACCGTCCGGACCTGCACGCCCTCCGCCTCGGCGAGCTCGGCCGCGGTCTCGAAGTTGAGGACGTCGCCCGTGTAGTTCTTCACGATGTGCAGCACGCCCGCTCCGGCGTCGACCGCGAGCGTGGCGGCCACGACGGGATCGGGGGTCGGGCTGGTGAAGACCGGTCCGGGGACGGCGGCGTCGAGCATGCCGTGCCCGACGAAGCCGGCGTGCAGCGGCTCGTGACCGCTGCCGCCTCCGCTGACGAGCGCGACGCGGCCCGGTCGGGTCGGCTCCGCGCGGCGGACGTACAGCGGCTCCGTGCTCAGGGCGACGAGGTCGGGGTGGGCGGCGGCGAAGCCCGCGACGGACTCCTCGGCCACCGCCCTGGGGTCGTTGATCAGCTTCTTCACGGCCGGCTCCTCGCGGGTCTCGGGCGGCGGACGGCAGCCGCGCATCCGAGCCGGATCGAGGACGGGACTCGGTCGGCGGCGACTCGGGTGTCCCGCCAACATACGCCCGCGCGCGGGCTGTCCGACAGCCCCGGCCCGACCCTCCCGCAGGGGCAGGGATCCGCATGGCCACGAGGAGCGCAGCGGCAGGATCGGCGGGGTCCCCGGGACTAGATTGGTCGGACCGCGACGACGCGGCAGAGGCCGCCCCGCCTCGACGAACGATGGGAGCACCACGCAGTGGATCTTGGAGTCATATTCCTCTCGGAGACGGTGGGCACAGCCCTCCTGGTCCTCCTCGGATGCGGAGTCGTGGCGAACGTCGCGCTCGTCAAGTCGAAGGGGCTGGCCGGCGGCACCCTGATGGTCAACTTCGGCTGGGGCCTCGCGGTCTTCGCCGGTGTCACCGTCTCGTACGCGTCCGGCGCGCACCTCAACCCGGCCGTCACCCTGGGCCTCCTGTCCGCGGGGAAGATCGAGGACGTCGCGAGCGTGCCCGTCTACATCCTCGCCCAGATGGTCGGTGCCATCATCGGCGCCGTCTTCTGCTGGCTCGCCTACAAGCAGCACTTCGACGAGGAGCCCGACGCGGCCACCAAGCTCGGCGTGTTCTCGACGGGTCCGTCCATCCGCAACTACGGCTGGAACCTCGTCACGGAGATCATCGGCACGTTCGTGCTCGTCATCGTGATCCTCGGCTTCAGCCTCGCGAACAACCCGGACGCCGACGCGTCCACCCCCGCCGGCCTCTCGGCCCTCGGCGCCATCCCCGTCGCCCTCCTCGTGGTCGGCATCGGCGCGTCCCTCGGCGGGCCGACCGGCTACGCCATCAACCCCGCCCGCGACCTCGGCCCCCGCATCGCGCACGCGTTCCTGCCCATCAAGGGCAAGGGCGCCAGCGACTGGTCCTACGCCTGGGTCCCGGTCGTCGGTCCCGCCATCGGCGGCGTCCTCGCCGGCCTCGCGTCCTACGCGCTGCTCCCCATCCTCTAGAACCCTCGACCCACAAGGAGAGACCACATGAGCGAGAAGTACATCGTCGCCATCGACCAGGGCACCACCAGCACGCGGGCCATCGTCTTCGACCACAGCGGATCCATCGTGTCCACCGGCCAGCTCGAGCACGAGCAGATCTTCCCCCGTGCCGGCTGGGTCGAGCACGACCCCATGGAGATCTGGCGCAACACGCGCGAGGTCATCGGACAGGCCCTGTCCAAGGCCGACATCACGCGCCACGACGTCGAGGCCGTGGGCATCACCAACCAGCGCGAGACCGCCGTCGTGTGGGACCGCACCACCGGCAAGCCCGTGTACAACGCCATCGTCTGGCAGGACACCCGCACGCAGAAGATCGTCGACCGCCTCGCGGCCGACGGCGGCGTCGAGCGCTTCAAGCCCACCGTCGGGCTGCCGCTCGCCACCTACTTCTCGGGCACCAAGATCGTCTGGATCCTCGAGAACGTCGACGGGGCGCGCGAGAAGGCCGAGGCCGGCGACCTGATGTTCGGCACGACCGACACCTGGGTCCTCTGGAACCTCACGGGCGGCACCGACGGCGGCGTGCACGTCACCGACGTCACCAACGCCTCCCGCACGCTGTTCATGGACCTCGAGACCCTGCAGTGGGACGACGAGATCCTCAAGGCGTTCGACGTCCCGCGCTCGATGCTCCCCGAGATCAAGAGCTCCTCCGAGGTCTACGGCGTGGTCGAGTCCTCGAGCCTCCTCCGCGAGGTGCCCATCGCGGGCATCCTGGGCGACCAGCAGGCGGCCACCTTCGGCCAGGCGGCGTTCGACCAGGGCGAGTCGAAGAACACCTACGGCACCGGCAACTTCCTCATCTTCAACACCGGCACCGACATCATCCACTCGCAGAACGGCCTCCTCACGACGCTCGGCTACAAGCTGGGCGACGCGGAGCCGCACTACGCGCTCGAGGGCTCCATCGCCGTCACCGGCTCGCTCGTGCAGTGGATGCGGGACAACCTCGGCCTCGTGTCGAGCGCCGCGGAGATCGAGACGCTCGCCGCCACGGTCGAGGACAACGGCGGCGTGTACTTCGTCCCCGCGTTCTCCGGCCTGTTCGCGCCGTACTGGCGCTCGGACGCGCGCGGTGCCCTCGTGGGCCTCACGCGCTACGTCAACAAGGGCCACATCGCCCGCGCCGCACTGGAGGCCACCGCCTTCCAGACGCGCGAGGTGCTGGACGCGGTCAACGCCGACTCCGGCGTCGACCTGACCGAGCTGAAGGTCGACGGCGGCATGATCGCCAACAACCTGCTGATGCAGTTCCAGGCCGACATCCTCGGCGTCCCCGTCGTCCGCCCCGTCGTCGCGGAGACCACCGCGCTCGGCGCCGCGTACGCGGCCGGCCTCGCCGTCGGGTTCTGGAAGGACCTCGACGACCTCCGCCAGAACTGGCAGGAGGACAGCCGCTGGACGCCCGACATGGACGACGCCGAGCGCGAGCGCCAGCTGCGCCTCTGGAAGAAGGCCGTCACCAAGACCTTCGACTGGGTCGACGACGACGTGCAGTAGACCGCACCCGATCGGACCGTACGCCCCGCCTCCTCGTGAGGCGGGGCGTGCGTCGTCGTGGGCAGCGCTGCGCCGGCGTGCCGGCTCCTACAGGAGCGTGGGCTGCCCGTCGGGGGCCGGAGCGTCGTCGAGCGGGGCGACGAGGTCGGGGCCGTCGTTCCGGACGCTGTTCACCCGTCGGGAGACGAGGCGGGGCACGAGGCGCGGCTCCGGGAGGGACGCCAGGAGGTGGCCGACGTCGTCGACGGCGTCCGTCCCCGCGTCGAGCCAGTCGTCCAGCCGGTCCCGGGGGACGATCACCGGCGTCCGGTCGTGGATGTGCCCGAGCGCGTCGCTCGCGGCGGACGTGATGATGGCGAGGCTCCGCAGCCATGCGCCCGGCTCCCCGTCGGGGACCGCGGGATCGCGCCAGTGCTCGTACACGGCCGCGAAGGCCAGGGGCCGATCGTCCTCCCCGTGCAGGTACACGGGCTGCTTGCCGTCCGACGTCGCCTGCCACTCGTAGTAGCCGTCGGCCGGCACGACCGCGCGGCGCGTGAGGACCGCACGGCGGAACGTCGGCTTCTCCGTCACCGTCTCGATGCGCGCGTTGATGAGCGGCGCACCCTGCACGGACTTCGCCCACGGAGGCACGATCCCCCACCTCGCGGCGGTCAGCACGCGACGCACGGGGGCGTCCGCCTCGCCGCGCGGCCGACGGTCCGCGACCATCCTCACGGTCGTGGTCGGCGCCACGTTCCACGACGGCGCCGGGTCCTCGCCCTCGACGTCGTCCACGGACCAGTCGCCGACGAGGTCACCCGTCGCGCGCGCCACCACGAATCTCCCGCACATGCCACCAGTATCCGCCGCACGCCCGTCGGCACGGGAGCGCGGGAGAGCCGCGACCCGATCAGGCGCGCGTCGCGGCGGCCCACTCCTCGAGCTTCGCGGCGGCACGGCCGGAGTCCACGGCATCGGCTGCGACCGCCAGCTTCTCCCGCAGCCGGCGCGCCATGGGCTGCTGCACGCGCGTGGGGTCGTCCATGAGGTCGAACGCCTCGAGCCCGGCCGCCGCGTTCAGGAGGACGACGTCCCGCTGCGGCCCGCGCTCGCCGGCGAGGACGCGCCGGATGACGGTCGCGTTCTGCTCCGGGCCCTCCCCGAGGAGCGCCTCGATGGGCGCGCGCGGGATGCCGAGCTCGAGCGGGTCGAGGTCGTGCTCCGTCACCGCTCCCCGGCTCACCTCCCAGATGTGGCTGTGGCCGGTGGTGGTCAGCTTGTCGATGCCGTCGTCCCCGCGGTAGACGAGGGCGGTCGCGCCGCGAGTGCGGAACACGCCCACCATGAGCGGCACGCGCGAGAGGTCCGCGACCCCGACCGCGGACGCCTCGGGACGCGCCGGGTTGCACAGCGGCCCGAGGACGTTGAAGAGCGTCGAGATGCCGAGCTCGCTCCGCGTGGCCGACGCGTGCCGGAAGCCCGGGTGGAACAGGGCGGCGTGCGCGTACGTGATGCCGGTCTCGCGGAGCACCTCGGCCACCCGCGTCGGGCTGATCGTGAGGTCGACGCCGAGTGCCGTCAGCACGTCCGACGCTCCCGAGGAGCTGCTCGCGGCCCGGTTGCCGTGCTTGATCACGGGCACGCCGACGGACGCCGCGATCACGGACGCCACCGAGGAGATGTTGAGGACGGCGCCGTAAGGGTCCCCTCCCGTGCCCACGATGTCGAGCGCGCGGGGGTCCGCGTCGAGCGGCACCGCGTCCTCGAGCACCGCGTCGCGGAAGCCGACGATCTCGTCGACCGTCTCCCCGGAGGCCCGCAGGGCCACCAGGAGCCCGCCCAGCTGGGCGGATGTGGCCTCTCCGCGCATCACCTGGCGCATGGCCCAGGTGGACTCCGCGACGGAGAGGTGGCGGCCCTCGATCAGGGTCGTGATGAGGGCGGGCCAGGTGGGGGCGGAGGGCATGCGGATCAGCCTAACGAGAGGCTGGACGCGATCTCACGGGCGGCCGGGGTGGGCGTCGGCGTCGTCCGCCTGGGACATAATGGAACCTGTGACGACGACCTCAATCTCCCCAGCATCTACCGCGCCGGTGGTGAACCGACCGAACACGGTCGCCGTCGGCACCATCGTGTGGCTCGGAAGCGAGGTGATGTTCTTCGCGGGTCTCTTCGCGATCTACTTCACCCTGCGTTCGACGTCCGGCGCCCTCTGGGAGTACGAGGCGGGCCGCTTGAACGTGCCCTTCTCCCTCGTGAACACGCTCATCCTCGTGTCGAGCTCGTTCACCTGCCAGTTCGGCGTATTCGCCGCGGAGCGCCTCCAGGCCCGCGCCACGGGCTGGAAGCCGAGCCAGTGGGGCACGGTCGAGTGGTTCTTCCTCACCTACGCCCTCGGCGCCATCTTCGTCGTCGGCCAGATCTTCGAGTACGCGACCCTCGTCACCGAGGGCATCACGCTCGGCAGCAACGCCTACGGCTCGGCGTTCTACATGACCACGGGCTTCCACGGCCTCCACGTCACCGGCGGCCTGATCGCCTTCCTCCTCGTCATCGGGCGCATCTACGCGGTCCGGTCGATGGGGCACCGGGAGGCCACCAGCGCCATCGTCGTGTCGTACTACTGGCACTTCGTCGACGTCGTCTGGATCGGGCTCTTCCTGGTCATCTACGTCCTCAAATAGCACCGAGCGGGAGCATCGAACACAGCATGAGCACCACGAAAGCACGCGCCCGTCGCACCGGTCGCCGCAGCCCCCTGACCACCGTCGCCCTCCTCGCCATCGGCCTGCTCTTCACGGGCGGCGCCTACGCGTTGATCCAGACGGGCACCGCGTCGGCCGAGGTCGACCTCAAGTCCGCGCAGACGATCGAGGAGGGCCAGAAGCTCTTCGGGTCCAACTGCGCCACCTGCCACGGCGTGGACGCGACCGGCACCGGCGTCGCCCCCAGCCTCATCGGCGTAGGCGCGGCGTCCGTCGACTTCCAGGTCGGCACCGGTCGCATGCCGCTGCAGGCCACCACGGTCCAGGCCGAGGAGAAGCCCACGCAGTTCACGGACACGCAGGTGAAGGAGCTCGCGGCCTACGTCGCGTCCCTGGCCCCCGGTCCCGCCATCCCGGACAGCCAGTACCTCGACGGCGAAGGGGACGCGGCCAACGGCGCCGAGCTCTTCCGCATCAACTGCGCGATGTGCCACAACGTGGCTGCAGCGGGCGGCGCCCTCACCGAGGGCAAGTTCGCCCCGAGCCTGGAGGGCGTGGCTCCCGTGCACGTCTACGAGGCCATGGTCACCGGCCCGCAGAACATGCCGGTCTTCAACGACACCAACATCACCCCCGAGGACAAGCGCGACATCATCACGTCGCTGCAGTACATCGAGGAGAACAGCACCGTCGGCGGCGCGAACCTCGGCGGGCTCGGCCCGGTCTCCGAGGGGCTCTTCATGTGGATCTTCGGCCTCGGCGGCATCGTCGCCCTGACCGTGTGGCTCACGGCCCGGTCCAACTGACGCCCGCATCGATGACCTGCACCAGAACACCAGAGAGGCACGCACATGGCACACGACGATAAGGACGAGTCGGGCGTCGTCCCCGCGGGCTACGACGCCGGCGAGCTCGAGCCAGCCGGCCGTGACGTCGTGCTCGCTGGCGGGACCGCCGTCGCCACGCGCGACGCCTTCCAGAACCCGGGCTTCCCGGAGCACCGCCTCCGCGTCACCGACAAGGACCCGAAGAAGGCCAAGACGGCGGAGCGCGTCGTCTACACGTGGTTCTACCTGTCGATCGTCGGCAGCGTCTTCGCGATCGGCGCCTACTTCGGCTTCCCGATCTACGCGGACGACCCCGGCAGCGTGCGCCTCAACAACCTGTTCCTCGGCATCGGCATCGCGCTCGCGCTCCTGAGCCTCGGGATCGGCGCGATCCACTGGTCGAAGGCGCTCATGAGCGACCACGAGCTGATCGACGAGAGGCACCCGCAGGGCGGCTCGCCCGCCACGCAGGCCCGCGCCGTCGAGATCTTCGCCCAGGCGAACGAGGAGTCGGGCTTCGGTCGTCGCTCGCTCATCCGCAACAGCCTCATCGGCGCCCTCGTCGCCTTCCCGCTGCCGGCCGTGGTCCTCTTCCGCGACCTGTACCCGGGAAGCGCGGAGGAGCCCGCCTCCGCCCTGAGCCACACGCTGTGGAAGAAGGGCGAGGTCCTCACCCGCGACCCCTCCGGAACGCCCATCAAGGCCTCGGACGTCACCATCGGCTCCGCCTTCCACGTCATCCCGGCCTCCCTCATGGAGCTCGAGGAGGGCAAGCTCGAGGAGAAGGCGAAGGCCGCGGTGCTCCTCATGCGCCTGCGCCCCGAGGACCTCATCGAGTCCCCGGAGCGCAAGGGCTGGTCCTACGACGGGATCGTCGCCTACTCCAAGGTCTGCACGCACGTGGGTTGCCCGGTGGCGCTCTACGAGCAGCAGACCCACCACCTGCTCTGCCCCTGCCACCAGTCCCAGTTCGACGTGACCAACCACTGCGAGGTCATCTTCGGACCGGCCAAGCGGCCCCTGCCGCAGCTGCCCATCGCCGTCAACGACGAGGGCTACCTCATTGCACAGAGTGATTTCACCGAGCCCGTAGGGGCGAGTTTCTGGGAGCGTCGTGGTGACTACAACAGCTGATCCGACCACGACGGGTGCCGCTGCACCCGCCGCCAAGAGCGGGGGCGGCCTCACCGCCGCCGCCGCGACCTACCTCGACGAGCGCACCAGCGTCAGCGTCGCCGTCAAGGAGTTCGGGCGGAAGATCTTCCCGGACCACTGGTCCTTCATGCTCGGCGAGGTGGCGCTCTACAGCTTCGTCGTCATCCTGCTGACGGGCTCGTGGCTCACCTTCTTCTACGACCCGTCGATGGCGGAGACGCACTACGAGGGCTCGTACGCGCCCCTCAAGGGCGTCGAGATGTCCGTGGCCATGTCGTCGTCGCTCGACATCTCTTTCGACATCCGCGGCGGCCTGCTCATGCGGCAGATCCACCACTGGGCTGCCCTGCTGTTCGTGGCGTCCATCGGCCTGCACATGCTCCGCATCTACTTCACGGGTGCGTTCCGCAAGCCCCGCGAGCTCAACTGGTTCATCGGCTTCGTCCTCTTCATCCTCGCGATGGCCGAGGGCTTCACGGGCTACTCGCTCCCCGACGACCTGCTCTCCGGCAACGGCCTGCGCATCATCGACGGCATGGTGAAGGGCATCCCGGTCATCGGCACCTGGATCTCGTTCCTCCTGTTCGGCGGGGAGTTCCCCGGGACGGCGATCATCCCGAGGCTCTACACGCTCCACATCCTGCTGCTCCCCGCGATCCTCGTGGCGTTCCTGGCGCTCCACCTCCTCTTCGTGGTCGTGCACAAGCACACCCAGTTCGCCGGCCCCGGCCGCACGAACGAGAACGTGGTGGGCGTGCCCGTGCTCCCCACCTTCGCGGCGAAGGCCGGTGGGTTCTTCTTCGTGGTCTTCGGCGTGATCGTGGTCATGGCCTCGTTCTTCACGATCAACCCGATCTGGAACTACGGCCCCTACGACCCGTCCCCGGTGTCGGCGGGTACCCAGCCGGACTGGTACATCGGCTTCGCGGACGGCGCCCTGCGACTCGTCCCGCCGGGACTCGAGTTCGTGCTGTTCGACCACACGTTCTCGTTCAACATCATCCTGCCGATCACGGTCCTGGGCCTGTTCATCGTGCTCGTCGCTCTCTACCCCTTCATCGAGGCGTGGATCACCGGCGACAAGCGCGAGCACCACATCCTCGACCGCCCGCGCAACGCTCCCACGCGCACCGCCATCGGCGCCGCGGGTGTCACGTTCTACGCGGTCCTCTGGTCCGCTGCGAGCTCCGACCTCATCGCCACGCACTTCAAGGTGTCGATGGAGGGCGTCATCCACACGCTGCAGGCGCTCCTGATCCTCGGACCGGTCATCGCCTACCAGGTCGCGAAGCGCATCTGCCTGGCGCTCATGAAGAAGGACCGCGAGATCGCCCTCCACGGCGTCGAGTCGGGCCGGATCGTGAAGCTGCCCGGTGGCGAGTTCATCGAGGTCCACGAGCAGCTCGATGAGTACGAGCGCTGGCGCCTCGTGAGCTACGACGACTACAAGCCGCTCATGATCCGCCCGGACAGCCGTGGACGCATCACGGTCAACCAGCGGGCCCGTGCGGCACTGTCGAAGTGGTTCTTCGAGGACCGGATCTCCCCGGTCACCACGAAGGACGTCGAGCGAAGCCACGGCGACCACCACTAGCAGCAGCCCCTCGCGCTGATGCGCGAAGCACGAGAGCCGGTCCGGCGATGCTGGGCCGGCTCTCGTGCGTCCACCCCTCCGACCGCAGCACGCACCTCGAGGAGCGCTCGTGGATCTCGCCCGACTCGCCCGGTGGCTCCGCTGCCCGACCTGCGGCGAAGACCTGCGACCCGCTCCGCCGGTGTCCCTCCGTTGCACTCACGGGCACACGATCGACGCGAACAAGCGCGGCTACGCGTCGCTCCTGGCGCCGACGACCCGGGTGGTGGGCGACTCCGCGGCGATGCTCGACGCCCGTGCCCGGTTCCTCGCCCGAGGTCACTACGCCCCCCTTGTCGATGCGCTCGTCGAGGGCCTGGCGGCAGCTGCGGTCGGCGTGACCGGGCACGATGCGGCCGACAGCCCCACCGCCCGACGCATGGTCGACGCCGGCTGCGGGACGGGCTACTACCTGCACCAGCTCCTCGACCGCGGCATCGCGTCGACCGGACTGGCGGCCGACCTCTCCCCCACCGCCGTCAGCGCCGCCGTACGGGGCCGTCCGGACGTCGACGGGGTCGTCGCCGACACCTGGGCCGGGCTGCCCCTCCGAGACGGCTCGGCAGAGATCCTGCTCGACGTCTTCGCCCCGCGCAACATGCGCGAGTTCCACCGGGTCCTGACGAGGGGCGGACTCGTGGGGATCGTCGCCGCGGGGCCCGACCACCTCGCCGAGCTCCGAGCCGATGGCCGTGCGGTCGGCGTGCAGGCCGGGAAGCGGGAGCGAATCCTGGAGGCATCCGATGGGCTCTTCGCGCCGGCTTCGGAGACGCGGATGCGACGGGAGCTGCTCCTGTCGGACGAGGAGATCGACCTGCTCCTCGGGATGGGGCCCTCGGCTCACCACCGGGCACGGAGACCGATCGACGGCGACACGCCACCCGCCTCGGCATCGACGTCGGCGGCGGGGTCGGCTTCGGTCCTGGACGCCGCAGCGCATCGCCACTCCGTGACGTTGGACGTGATCATCTACGTCCTCGCCCGCCTCGACGTCCCGGCCACACCCGCCACCCACGCCTGACGACCTCGAACGACGTCGACCTGAGGCGCCCGGCGCCGGCCCGCAGCACGTCTGCTGGTCGACTCAGCACGGCCGACAGTGCCTCTGACCTGTTGCGCGCGCGACAGCGGCAGGCGACCCCGGCCTCCCTGCTCTCCCGGCGCCCGGCGCCCGGCGCCCGGCGCCCGGCGGCACCCTCCGCCTCTCGCCCCGTCGCGCAGCTCAGAGCCGCACAGGGGCACCTGTGCGCGCCCCTTGAGCCGCGGTACGCGTCCCTGACGCAGGCTCGCACCCCAGGAACAGCTGCATGCGGCCCCGCCAACTGGACCAGTGACTTGCGCTCACGACGGCCTTCGGCCGCCCGACGGCTGAGACCGCTCGAACGACGGGGCAGGCTTCGCAGGACGACGCCCGCATGGAACGACGCAGGCACGCAGCGAGGCAGGCGCGAGGGTTGAGAAGAGCCCGCCATTTCACGTCCTGGCCGCAGTCCTGGATGCGGGTTCGGGACGGGCACGCGCGACCGGTACGCTCTCCCCGCAACGCAAGACGCCCGGCCTTCGAGGGAAGGCCGGGCGTCCTACGTGAGCAGGTGAGGAGAGGTCAGCGGAGCAGCTTCTTGTAGAACTCCGCGGTCCGCTCGTATCCGAGGCGCTTGTAGAACTCGCCCGCGCGCCGAGTGCTCATGGTGATCTGCCCGACGCCGCGGTCGCCGCAGAGGCGCTCCACGGCACGGACGAGAGCGGACCCCGTCCCGCCGCTGCGGGCGTCGGCATCCACCACGAGCTCCTCCAGGTGGGCGCTGAGCCCACCGGCGTAGAGGAGTCGGCTGACGACGAGGTAGGCGTACCCCACGACCGAGCCGTCCTCCTCGGCGACGAGGAGGACGTCCCTGCCGACGTCCTTGTTCGCCCGCAGGATGTGGGAGAACGTGACGTCGAAGTCGTCCCTCGTCGCCGGGGCGTTGATCATGTCGAGCTGCTGGCACAGGGCGAAGACCGCGTCCCCGTCGGATGCCGCAGCGTGCCGGATGTCGACCATCGGATCAGCGCGCGAAGTAGCCGCGGTAGTACTCGTAGGTCCAGCCCACGAGCGCGATGATCGCGAGGCAGCCGCCGATGAGGGCGATCCAGATGCCCACGGCGAGCCCGAGGAACACCGAGGCGGCGCCGGCCGCCAGGATCACCGGCCACCAGCTCCACGGGCTGAAGAAGCCGAGCTCCGGGTCGCCGTCGTCGACGTTGGCGTCGCTGCGGTCCTCCGGGAGCTCGCCGTTCTGCGCCGCGTACAGGCGCGCCACGAAGAAGCCGATGAACGCGGCGAGGGCGCCCGAGAGGGCGATGCCCAGGGTTCCGACCCACTCGACCCGGCCGTCGTCGATGACGGCCCAGATCGTGTACGCGGCCGCCGCGATCACGAAGAAGACCGCGAGGACGTAGAAGAGGTTCCTATTGGCGCGCACGTCACTTCACCTTGTCGCTGGAGATGTCGTAGGTCGCGGCGTCGGGAGCGTCCTTCGCCGGGCCGATTCCCACGGGGATGCCCGCTTCCGGGTGGTTCAGGTCGAAGGCCGGGGCCTCCGAGCGGATCCGCGGGATGGACGTGAAGTTGTGCCGCGGCGGCGGGCAGGACGTGGCCCACTCGAGCGAGCGGCCGTAGCCCCACGGGTCGTTGACCGTGACGCGGGGCGCCGTGCGGGCCGTGATCCAGACGTTCAGGAAGAACGGGATCATCGAGAGCGCCAGGATTCCCGCGCCGATGGTCGACAGCTGGTTCATCCAGGTGAAGTCGTCCTCGGGCTGGTACGTCGCGTAGCGACGCGGCATGCCCATGACGCCCAGCCAGTGCTGGATGAGGAAGGTCGTGTGGAAGCCGACGAACAGCAGCCAGAAGTGCACCTTGCCGAGACGCTCGTTGAGCATCGTGCCGGTCCACTTGGGCCACCAGAAGTAGAAGCCCGAGAACATCGCGAACACGACGGTGCCGAACACCACGTAGTGGAAGTGCGCGACGACGAAGTACGAGTCGGACACGTGGAAGTCGAGCGGCGGCGACGCCAGGATGACGCCGGTCAGACCACCGAAGGTGAACGTGATCAGGAAGCCGATGGCCCACAGCATGGGCGTCTCGAACGTGACCGAGCCGCGCCACATCGTGCCGATCCAGTTGAAGATTTTCACGCCGGTGGGGACCGCGATGAGCATGGTCATGAGCGAGAAGAACGGCAGCAGGACGGACCCGGTGACGTACATGTGGTGCGCCCAGACCGTGACCGAGAGGGCCGCGATGGAGATGGTCGCGTAGACCAGCGTCTTGTACCCGAAGATCGGCTTGCGGCTGAAGACCGGGAAGACCTCGGAGACGATGCCGAAGAACGGCAGCGCGATGATGTACACCTCGGGGTGCCCGAAGAACCAGAACAGGTGCTGCCACAGGATGGCGCCGCCGTTGGCCGGGTCGTAGATGTGGGCGTCGAAGATGCGGTCGGCGCCGAGGCCGAACAGGGCGGCCGCGAGGACCGGGAACGCCATGAGCACGAGCAGCGACGTCACGAGGATGTTCCACGTGAAGATCGGCATGCGGAACATGGTCATGCCCGGCGCGCGCATCGTGATGATGGTCGTCACGAAGTTGACCGCACCGAGGATGGTGCCGAACCCGCTGAGGGCCAGGCCCATCACCCAGAGATTTCCTCCCAACCCCGGCGAGAACGTCGTGCTCGACAACGGGGCGTAGGCGAACCAGCCGAACGAGGCCGCACCCGCGGGGGTGAGGAAGCCGGCGACCGCGATGAGGGAGCCGAAGTTGAACAGCCAGTACGCGAACGCGTTGAGACGCGGGAACGCGACGTCCGGTGCGCCGATCTGCAGCGGCATGAGCACGTTGGCGAAGCCCGCGAACAGCGGCGTCGCGAACATGAGCAGCATGATCGTGCCGTGCATGGTGAAGAGCTGGTTGTACTGCTCCTTCGTCTCCACGACGTGCAGGCCGGGCTCGAACAGCTGGGCGCGGATGACGAGCGCCATGACGCCGCCGAGGCAGAAGTAGAGGAACGACGTGATCAGGTACAGGTACCCGATCGTCTTGTGGTCGGTGGAGGTGATCCAGTTGACCACGACGTTGCCCCGGCGCTCGGCCTTGCCGGAGCCGTCGAGGACCTTCGCCTGGCCCGCGGGGATCGCGGTGGGACGGTTGAGGGTCGATGTCACGTTGCTGCTGCCCTACTCTTCGGACGACTCGGTGGTGGCCGGCACGTCGGTGCCGGGGAGGTTCTGCAGGCGGTCGTAGTCGGTGCCGAGGTCTCCCTCGAAGCCGGCCGCCTTCTGGCTCTCGATGTAGGCGTTGTACTCGTCGATGGAGACGACCTTGACCTGGAACAGCATGAGCGAGTGGTACTCGCCGCAGAGCTCGGCGCACTTGCCCATGTACGTCCCCTCCTTCTCCGGGATGAACGTCATGTAGTTCGTCTTGCCGGAGATGAGGTCCTTCTTGTAGAGGAAGTCCACCACCCAGAAGGAGTGCAGCGTGTCGCGGGTGTTGAGCTCGAGCTCGACCTTGGTGTTCACCGGCAGGTAGAGCGTGGGGAGCTTGTCCTTGTCGATCGAGCCCTGCGGGCCGTCGGGGTCGTCGACCGCCTGGACGCCCTGCTCGTAGGCACCGCCCTCGATGGCCTCACCGGACTCGGTCTCGCCGCCGAGGTAGTTGAAGTCCCACGCCCACTGCTTGCCGAAGACCTGGACCTTGACCTCGGGGGTGTCGAAGCGCGCCTCGATGGCCGCCTGGTCCTTGGCGGTGAAGGCGAAGAAGCCGAGCACGAGGATGAGGGGCACGATCGTGTAGAAGATCTCGATCGGCATGTTGTAGCGCATCTGCACGGGGAGGCCGGTCTGGCCCTTGCGGCGGCGGTAGACCACGGCTGCCCAGATGGTGAGGCCCCAGGTGAGGACGCCGACGGCGAGGAGGACGATCCAGGCGGTGACCCACAGCCCGATGACCGAGTCGACGTGGTTCGTGGTGCCGGCCTCGGTCGGGAGCCAACCCTGGAGCTGCTGCTGCGTGCACCCCGCGAGGAGTACCGAGATGCCTATGGCGACGGGGATTGTCAGCCAACGTTGACGGCGAGTGAAGCGCACGTGCAGACCCTTCGAAGAACCGGATGTGACGAGTTCCACCCTACGCGACAGGGAGCCGCCCGAAGGACGACTCCCTGTTCGAAGCCCGGTTCCACGGGCCTGGATCGCTTACCGTTCCATGTGTCAGTGGAACGAGTCCCCGCACGCGCACGAGCCGCCCGCGTTGGGGTTGTCGATGGTGAAGCCCTGCTTCTGGATGGTGTCCTCGAAGTCGATGGTGGCGCCGTCCAGGTACGGGACGCTCATCTTGTCGACGATGACCTCGACGCCGTCGAAGTCGACCGTCGCGTCGCCGTCGAGCTCGCGCTCGTCGAAGTAGAGCTGGTAGATGAGGCCGGAGCAGCCGCCGGGCTGGACGGCGACGCGGAGGCGGAGGTCCTCGCGGCCCTCCTGCTGGAGCAGGCTCTTGACCTTGCCTGCGGCGGTGTCCGTGAGGCCGACGCGGTGGGCCGCGGACGCGGTCTCGGTCAGCGTGGTGTCGGTCATGAGCACTCCTCGGGTGGTGGGATCTGCGGTCGGGCGACTCCTCGGGAGTCTACGTGGTGCAACCGCGAGCGCCACCCGGGTGTTCCCGCCCGCCCGTGCGGATCCGACCGCCGCGGGCGGGGGTCCTCGATCAGGCCCGGCGGGCGATGCGCGACAGGAGGACGGCCTCGCTGAGGATGGCGCGCTGGAGGACGCCGAGGTGCTGCGACTCGTTCGGGCTGTGCGCCCGGGTGTCGGGGTCCTCGACGCCGGTCACCAGGATCTGGGCGGACGGGAAGGCCTCGACCAGGTCGGCGATGAACGGGATGGAGCCGCCGATCCCGGCCTGCACGGGGGCGCGTCCCCAGCCGGCGGTCATCGCGGCCGTCGCCTCCGCCATCGCCCATCCGCTCGTGTCGACCAGGAAGGGATCGCCCTGGTCCACGTCGCTGATCTCGACGTGGGCGCCGAAGGGGCGGTTGCCCTGGACGTGCGCCTCCAGGGCCTCGTACCCGTCGGCGGCGGTCTGCCCGGGGGCGATGCGGGCGCTGATGCGGACGGACACCTCCGGCAGCAGGGTGTTGCTCGCGTTGGCGACCGACGGGGCGTCGATGCCGGTCACGGTGATGGAGGGCTGCGCCCACAGGCGCGTGAGGATCGGCCCCGTGCCGACGGCGCTGACGCCCGGGAGCAGCGCCGCCTCCTCCGCGAGGCGCGCGTCGTCGTAGGCGGGCGTCTCCATGGCGGTGGACGTGAGGCCCGCGACCGCGACGGACCCGTCGGCATCCCAGAGCGAGTCGAGGAGGCGCACGGCGGCCATCATGGCGTCCGGGACGGCGCCCCCGAACATGCCGGAGTGCGAGGCATGGTCGAGCGTCCGCACCGTCAGGCGGAACGTGACGTTGCCGCGGAGGGCGATGGTGATGGACGGGGTGTCGACGTCCCAGTTGTCGCTGTCGGCGACCACGATGACGTCGGCGGCGAGGGCGTCGTGGTGCGTGGCGAGGAAGTCGGAGAAGGAGCGCGACCCCGCCTCCTCCTCCCCCTCGATGAACACCGCGAGGCCGAGCTCGAGGTCGTCGCCCTCCGCCTCGACGAGCGCGCGGATGGCGGCGACGTGCGTCATGATCCCGGCCTTGTCGTCCGAGGCGCCGCGACCGTGCAGCCGCTCGCCGCGGAGGGTGGGCTCGAAGGGGGGCGTCTCCCAGTGCTCGTCGGCGCCGGGGGGCTGCACGTCGTGGTGCGCGTAGAGGAGGACGGTGGGCTTCCCGTTCCGGGGGGCCCGGGTCGCCAGCACCGCCGGCTGCCCGTCGTCGCCCGACGGCGTGGTCGCCCGGTGCACCGACACGTCGTCGAAGACGCCCAGGCCGGCGAGGAGACCCGCGACGGCGTCCGCGCTGGCCGCGACGTGGGTCGGGTCGAACGCCGGCCAGGAGACGCTGGGGATGCGGACGAGGGCCGAGAGGTCGGCGACGGTGGTGGGGAACCCGCCCGCGACGGCGGCGGCGAGCCGGTCGACGGCCTCCTGGTCCGGTGCGGTCACGGCGTCTGCGGAGGTGTCGGGAGGCGTCATGCAGGTAATCTTAGATTCACTCCAGGCAAGGACGAGAGACGTGGCGAAGCAGCAGACACCCGCAGAGACCCCCTCCGAGACGAGCGCCGCGGCGCCCGTGGACGGTCGCACGGCCGACGGGAAGAAGGGCCCGACCCCCACCCGTCGGGAGCGCGAGGCCGCGAACCTCCGCCCGCTCGTGCCGCAGGACCGCAAGCTCGCGGCCCAGCAGGCCAAGGAGAAGGCACGCGAGGCGCGAGCCCGTGCCAATGCCGGCATGGCCGCCGGGGACGAGCGGTACCTGCCCGTCCGGGACAAGGGCCCGCAGAAGCGGTTCGCGCGCGACGTCGTGGACTCCCGCTGGAGCGTCGGCGAGCTCCTGCTCCCGGTCATGGGCGTGGTCGTCGTCCTCACCTTCGTGCTGCCGAACCTGTCGGCGATCCCGCTGCTGTCGATCTACGTGTTCGTCATCGCGGCCATCATCGACGCGTACTTCACGGGCCGCCGCGTGCGCGCCGCCATCGTCGCGCGGGTCGGGGCCGACCGCCTCGAGCGCGGGATCCGCTGGTACGCCGGCATGCGCACCATCCAGATGCGCCCCATGCGCCTGCCCAAGCCGCAGGTGAAGCGCCGCGAGAAGGTCACCTTCAGCTGATCCGTCCCGCGGCCCGCGTCCGGGTCGCGGCGTCGCCGCCGGGGCGCGGACCGGTCAGCCCCGGCGGATGCGGGCGAGGCCGGCGTTGATCGACCGGGCCCACAGCGGACCCCGGTACAGGAACGCCGTGTAGCCCTGCACGAGCGTCGCTCCCGCGTCCAGGCGCGCCTGGACGTCCTCGGCCGTGTCCACGCCGCCGACCGAGATCACGCAGGCGTCCTCCGGGAGCGCGCGGCGGAGGAGGCCCAGGACCTCGAGCGATCGCGCGGCCAGGGGCGCGCCGGAGAGCCCGCCCGCGCCCGCGGACTCGACGACCGATGCGTCGGTCCGCAGCCCCTCCCGGGAGAGCGTGGTGTTCGTGGCGATGACGCCGGCGAGGCCGAGCTCGGTCGCGAGCCCCGCGATGCGCTCCACCTCGGCGTCCCGCAGATCCGGCGCGATCTTGACGAGCATGGGCACGCCGTCGGCCGCGTCGCGGATGCTGGTCAGCAGCGGTCGGAGCAGCTCGATCTCCTGCAGGCCCCGCAGCCCCGGCGTGTTCGGCGAGCTCACGTTCACCGCGAGGTAGTCGGCCACGGGGGCGACGAGGCGCGTCGTCCGCACGTAGTCGGCGACGGCGTCCTCGACGGCGACGGCTCGGGTCTTGCCGATGTTGACGCCGATGACGGGCCGGTCACGGCGCGCGCGCAGCCGGCGCAGGCGGTCGGCGAGGGCCACCGCTCCCCCGTTGTTGAAGCCCATCCGGTTGATGACCGCGCGGTCCTCGACGAGGCGGAAGAGCCGCGGCCGCGGGTTGCCCGGCTGGGCGACGGCGGTGACCGTCCCGACCTCCACGTGGCCGAAGCCGAGCTGGCCGAGGCCGAGCACGGCCTGCGCGTCCTTGTCGAAGCCGGCGGCCACGCCGAACGGCGACGGGAAGCGGAGCCCGAGGGCGTCGACCGCGAGCGAGGGGTCCGGTGCGGTCAGGCGTCGGGCGATCCAGCCGAAGCCGGACGGCGGGAGGAGGGCGATGGCCGTGGACGCCAGGTGGTGCGCGTCCTCCGGGTCCATGCGCGACAGGACCGTGCGGAAGAGGAGGGGATACATCGGCACCAGGCTAGCGCCTGCGCCCAGGCCTTCCCGCGGCGTGGGCGCGGGTCAGGGCCGGTCGGGGGACGCCGCGTGCGCGACGCGCAGCTGGGCGATGGCCGACTCGAAGTCGTCGAGCGAGTCGAAGCCCTGGTAGACGCTCGCGAACCGCAGGTACGCCACCTCGTCGAGCTCGCGGAGCGGCGGGAGGATCGACAGCCCGATGTCGTTGGCCTCGATCTGCGACGCGCCCGTGGCGCGGATGGCCTCCTCGACCCGCTGGGCGAGGACCGCGAGGTCGGTGTCGGTGACGGGACGACCCTGGCACGCCTTGCGGACGCCGGTGACGATCTTCTCGCGGCTGAACGGCTCGACGACGCCGTTGCGCTTGATGACGCTCAGGCTCGCGGTCTCCGTGGTGCTGAAGCGACGACCGCACTCGGGGCACTGCCGCCGACGGCGGATCGACAGGCCGTCGTCGCTCGTGCGGGAGTCGACGACGCGGGAGTCGGGGTGGCGGCAGAAGGGGCAGAACATGGTGTGGCCAGGATACGTCAGCGCCCGAGGCGCGCCGTCACGGCGTCGCCGTGCGCCGGCAGGTCCTCGGCGCGGCTGAGCGCGACGATCAGCGGCTCCGCCTCCCGGAGGGCGTCGGCGTCGTAGCGCACCACCTGCTGGGGGCGGAGGAACGTGTACGCGCCGAGGCCGGAGCCGAACCTCGCCTGCCCGCCGGTGGGGAGGACGTGGTTGGAGCCTGCCAGGTAGTCGCCGAGGCTCACGGGCGAGTGCGGTCCGAGGAAGATCGCGCCGGCGCTGTGCAGGTGCGCGAGGAGGGCGTCGGGGTCGGTCGTCTGCACGGAGAGGTGCTCGGGCCCGTAGGCGTCGCTGTAGCGCGCGGCCGTCTCGAGGTCGTCGACCACGAGGATCGCGGACTGCGGGCCGGTGAGCGCCTGGACGACGCGCGCGGAGTGGCCCGTCGTCGCGGCCAGCGCCGCGACCTCGGCGTCGACCGCACGGGCGAGCTCCGGGGAGTCCGTGACGAGGACGGACGCGGCCATCTCGTCGTGCTCCGCCTGGCTCACGAGGTCGGCGGCCACGAGTCGCGCGTCCGCGGCGTGGTCGGCGATCACGAGGATCTCGGTGGTGCCGGCCTCCGAGTCGATCCCCGTCACGCCCCGCACGACGCGCTTCGCGGCGGCGACGTAGATGTTGCCAGGCCCGGTGACGACGTCGACGGGCTCGAGCCCGAGGTCGGCGACCCCGTGCGCGAAGGCGCCGATGGCCCCCGCGCCGCCCATCGCGTAGACCTCGGTGACGCCGAGGAGGCCGGCCGCCCCGAGGATCACGGGGTGCACGGAGCCCCCGTGCGCCGCCTGCGCCGGCGAGGCGAGCGCGATGCTGGCGACGCCGGCCACCTGGGCCGCCACGACGTTCATCACCACGCTGGACGGGTAGACGGCCTTGCCGCCGGGCACGTAGAGGCCGACGCGGCGCACCGGCTGCCAGCGCTGGACGATGGTGCCGCCGGGCACGACGGTCGTGGTGGTCTCGGCCGGGACCTGCGCGGCCGAGCCGAGCCGGACGCGTCGGATGGCCTCCTCGAGGGCGGCGCGGACGGCGGGGTCCAGGCCCGCGACGGCGTCGGCGATCGCCTCGGCCGGGACGCGCAGGGAGCCCGGGCGCACGCGGTCGAGCCGCTCCGCCTGGTCGAGCAGCGCCGCGCTCCCCCGCGTGCGGACGTCCTCCACCAGCTCGCGGGCGACGTCGAGCGCGACGGCCACGTCGGTGACCGGACGCGGGAGGAGGTCGAGCAGGTCGGCGGTGCTGGGCGTGGTGCCGCGGAGGTCCTGGATGCGCATCATGACTCCGGAAGTCTACCGAGCGGGCGGTCGGCGGATCCGGCGGCTAGCGTCTCGATGCATGGACGCGCACCCCGCCACCACGCTCTCCGAGGCCCGAGGCCTGGACGCCTTCCGCGCCGCCTTCCGGCGCCACGCGGCCGGCGTCGCCGTCGTCACCGCGCGTGACGCCGCCGGCTCCCCCGTCGGCTTCACCGCCACGTCGCTCTCCTCGGTGTCGGCCGACCCGCCGCTCGCGAGCTTCAGCCTCGCCCGCACGGCGTCGAGCGCCGCGGCCCTCGAGGAGGCGGCCCACGTGGCCATCCACGTCCTCGGGGCACGCGACCGGCACCTCGCCGAGCGCCTCAGCGGCCCGGCCTCCGAGCGCTTCGCGGGCGACCACTGGTCCCCGGGCCCGCACGGGCTCCCCGTCCTCGACGGGGGCACCGCGCTGCTCGTGGCCCGCATCGTCGAGCGGATCCACGTGCACGACGCCATCGTCGTCATCGTGCGCGTCGAGGACGGCGGCCCGGGCGTCGACGACGAGCCGCTCGTCTACCATGCCCGTCGCTACCTCCGCCCGGGCGCCGAGGCCTGACCGGTCCACGACGGGCCGGGGCCGGGGGTCAGCCCAGGCAGTTCGGCCCGAGCAGGGACTTGAGCTCGCCGTAGAGGTCCGCGCTCACCGTGACCGGGTACGGGATCTCGAACACGCGCCCGCTGTCGCCCTTGACGAGCTGCAGCCGGACCTCCGTGTCGCCCGAGTGCCGGATCAGCACGTCGTTGAGGCCCATGACGGTCTCCGTCGTGGCGCGGTTCTCGGCGAGGCTGATGAGCAGCGGACCGGACCCCAGGCTCTGGCCGAGGTCGGGCTGGAACATCGAGAACGCGTGGATGTTCATGCCGTCGTCGCGCGTGGACACGCGGCCGCGGATCACCACGACGGTGTCGCCCTGCAGCGCCGGCGCGAACTCCTGGTACGCCTTGCCCATGAACATGCAGGTGATCTCGCCGCCGAAGTCCTCCAGCTGGACCATGCCGTACTGGTTGCCCGAGTTCCGCGCCGTGCGGTGCTGCACGCTCGTGAGCAGTCCCGCGAGCGTGACCGTCTCGCCGTCCATCGACGCGTCGGTGGCCAGAAGCTCCGCGATGCCCGTGGAGGCGAGCTTCGCGAGCGGGATCTCGAGGCCCGCGAGCGGGTGGTCGGAGACGTAGAGCCCGAGCATCTCGCGCTCGAACGCGAGCTTGTCGCGCTTCGCCCACTCCGGACGCTCGGGGACCTTCCGCGCGTGCTGCGGCTCGTCCCAGAGGCTGTCGAAGTCGAACCCGACCTGCCCGTTCATGGCGGCGCGCTTGTCGCTCACGGATGCGTCGATCATGCCCTCGTGGACCTCGAGGAGGGCCCGACGGGTGTCGCCCAGCGAGTCGAACGCGCCGGCCTTGATGAGCGACTCCACCGTGCGCTTGTTGGCGACCGGCAGCGGGACCTTCTTGAGGAAGTCGTCGAAGGACTCGAAGGCGCCCTGCTCCGCGCGCGCGCCCCGGAGGGCCTCGACCACGTTGGACCCGACGTTCCGCACGGCGCCCAGCCCGAAGCGGATGTCGGCGCCGGCGGCCGCGAAGAAGCCGATCGACTCGTTGACGTCCGGCGGGAGCACCTTGATGCCCATGCGGCGGCACTCGTTGAGGTAGAGCGCCATCTTGTCCTTGGAGTCGCCGACGCTCGTGAGCAGCGCAGCCATGTACTCGGCCGGGTAGTGCGCCTTGAGGTACGCGGTCCAGTACGAGACCACGCCGTATGCGGCGGAGTGCGCCTTGTTGAAGGCGTAGTCGGAGAAGGGCAGGAGGATGTCCCAGAGCGCCTTCACCGCGGCCATCGAGTAGCCGTTGTCCTGCATGCCCTGCGAGAAGCCCGCGAACTGCTTGTCGAGCTCGGACTTCTTCTTCTTGCCCATGGCGCGGCGCAGGAGGTCGGCCTGCGCGAGCGTGAAGCCGGCGAGCTTCTGCGCGACCGACATCACCTGCTCCTGGTACACGATCAGGCCGTGCGTGGTGCCGAGCACCTCGCGCAGGGGCTCCTCGAGCTCCGGGTGGATGGGCGTGATCTCCTGGAGCCCGTTCTTCCGCAGCGCGTAGTTGGTGTGCGAGTTCGCGCCCATGGGTCCCGGGCGGTACAGCGCGATGACGGCGGAGATGTCCTCGAAGTCGTCCGGCTTCATCATTCGCAGCAGCGACCGCATCGGGCCGCCGTCGAGCTGGAACACGCCGAGGGTGTCGCCGCGGGCGAGCAGGTCGTACGCGGCGCGGTCGTCCAGGCCCAGGTCCTCGAGGACGAGCTTCTCGCCGCGATTCGACTCGATGTTGTTGAGCGCGTCGTCGATGATCGTGAGGTTCCGGAGCCCCAGGAAGTCCATCTTGATGAGCCCGAGGGACTCGCAGGCAGGGTAGTCGAACTGCGTGACGATCTGGCCGTCCTGCTCCCGCTTCATGATCGGGATGATGTCGATGAGCGGCTCGCTCGACATGATGACGCCGGCCGCGTGCACGCCCCACTGGCGCTTCAGGTTCTCGATGCCCTGCGCGGTCTCGAAGACCTTCTGCGCCTCCGGGTCCATGGCGAGGACCTCACGGAAGTCGCCGGCCTCGCGGTAGCGCGGGTGGTCGGTGTCGAGGATGCCGGACAGCGGGATGTCCTTGCCCATGATCGCCGGCGGCATGGCCTTGGTGAGCTTGTCGCCCATCGAGAAGGGATACCCCAGCACGCGGCTGGAGTCCTTGAGGGCCTGCTTCGCCTTGATCGTGCCGTACGTGACGATCTGGGCCACGCGCTCGTCGCCGTACTTGTCCGTCACGTACCGGATGACCTCGCCGCGGCGACGGTCGTCGAAGTCGACGTCGAAGTCGGGCATGGAGACGCGGTCCGGGTTCAGGAACCGCTCGAAGAGCAGGCCGTGCTGCAGCGGGTCGAGGTCGGTGATGCCCATGGCGTACGCGACCATGGAACCCGCGCCCGAGCCGCGGCCCGGACCCACGCGGATCCCGTTCTCCCGCGACCAGCCGATGAAGTCGGCGACGACGAGGAAGTAGCCCGGGAAGCCCATCTGCGCGATGACGCCGACCTCGTAGTCGGCGCGCTTGCGGACCTCGTCGGAGAAGCCGGCCGGGTAGCGGCGGACGAGCCCGCGCTCGACCTCCTTCACGAACCAGGTCTGCTCGCTCTCGCCCTCGGGGACGGGGTACCGCGGCATGTAGTTCGCCGACTCGTTGAACTGCACGTCGCAGCGCTCGGCGATGAGCAGCGTGTTGTCGCACGCCTCCTCGTGGTCGCGGAACAGGTGCCGCATCTGCGCGGCGGTCTTCAGGTAGAACTCGTCGGCGTCGAACTTGAAGCGGTTGGGGTCGTCGAGCGTCGTGCCCGACTGGACGCACAGGAGCGCCGCGTGGCTGGTCGCGTCGTGCTCGTGCGTGTAGTGGAGGTCGTTGGTCGCGACGAGCGGGAGGTCGAGGTCCTTCGCGAGCCGGAGGAGGTCGCTCATGATCCGCCGCTCGATGCCGAGGCCGTGGTCCATGATCTCGCAGAAGTAGTTGCCGGCCCCGAAGATGTCGCGGTAGTCGCTCGCGGCCTTGACCGCCTCGTCGTACTGGCCGAGCCGGAGGCGCGTCTGCACCTCGCCGGACGGGCAGCCCGTGGTCGCGATGAGCCCCGTGGCGTAGGTGCTCAGGAGCTCGCGGTCCATGCGGGGCTTGAAGTAGTACCCCTCCAGGGACGCGCGCGAGGACAGGCGGAAGAGGTTGTGCATGCCCTCGGTCGTCTCCGCCAGCATCGTGAGGTGCGTGTAGGCGCCGGATCCGGAGACGTCGTCCTGGCCGCCGTTGCCCCAGCGGATGCGCGTGCGGTCGCCGCGGTGGGTGCCCGGCGTGATGTAGGCCTCGGTGCCGATGATGGGCTTGACGCCCGCGTTCCTGGCCTGCTTCCAGAAGTCGAAGGCGCCGAAGACGTTGCCGTGGTCGGTGATCGCGACGGCGGGCATGGCCTGCTCGGCGGCCGCCTGGACCAGCGGGCCGACGCGGGCCGCGCCGTCGAGCATGGAGTACTCGCTGTGGACGTGGAGATGGACGAACGAGTCGTTGCGGGGCACGGGTCCCTATCTGCTGGTCTGATCGAGGTGTGGCCATCTTAGGCAGGCCCCGGAGGGCCCGGCCGCGTGTCGCGCGTCAGTCGCGGAGGACGTCGAGCGCGTGCTGGAGGTCCGCCGGGTAGGTGCTCGAGAACGAGGCGCGGTCGCCCGTCGCGGGGTGCGTGATCTCGAGCCGCATGGCGTGCAGCCACTGGCGGTGGAGGTCGAGCTGGGCGGAGATCGTGGGGTCGGCGCCGTACATGGCGTCGCCCACGCAGGGGTGGCGCTGCGCGGCCATGTGCACGCGGATCTGGTGGGTGCGTCCCGTCTCCAGGTGCACCTCCAGCAGGGCCGCGCGCGGGAACGCCTCGAGCGTCTCGTAGTGGGTGACGGAGGGCTTGCCGTCGGCGGTGACCGCGAACTTCCAGTCGCTGCGCGGATGGCGGCCGATGGGGGCGTCGATGGTGCCCGCGAGGGGATCCGGGTGACCCTGGACGACGGCGTGGTAGACCTTCTCGACCTCGCGGTCATGGAACTGCCGCTTGAGCTCCGTGTACGCGCGCTCCGTCTTCGCGACGACCATGAGACCGCTCGTGCCCGCATCGAGGCGGTGCACGATGCCCTGGCGCTCCTCCGCGCCGGACGTGCTGAGCCGGAACCCGGCGGCGGCCAGCGCCCCGAGGACGGTCGGACCCGTCCACCCCACGCTCGGGTGGGCCGCGACGCCCACTGGCTTGTCGACCACGACGATGTCGTCGTCGTCGTGCACGATGCCGAGGTCGGGGACCGCGAGCGGCACCACGGACGGCTCCTGCCGCGGCTGCCAGCTGACGGCGAGCATCGACCCGCCCACGAGGCGGTCGGACTTGCCGGCCTCCCGCCCGTCCTGCGTCACCCCGCCGGACTCGGCGACCTCGGCCGCGAAGCTGCGCGAGAAGCCGAGCAGCCGCGCGAGGCCCGCGTCGACGCGCTGCCCGTCGAGTCCGTCGGGGACGGGGAGGGTGCGGTGCTCCATGGGGACCTCTTCCGGTGCGGTGCGGTGCGGGGCGATGCGGGCCGGGGCGGCGGATCCGGCCCGCCGGCGCGAACGACGACGGCGACGCGGGACCCGCGGCGCATGCCGTGCGGGACCCACGCCGCCGTCGGGCGTGCGGGTGGTGCGGGTGCTAGCTGCCGAACGAGGCGGTGGCGGGCGCCTCGCTGGAGCCGGAGGCGTCCAGCTCGCGGAGCTGGCCCTCGATGTAGCCCTTGAGCTTGGTGCGGTACTCGCGCTCGAAGGTGCGGAGCTCGTCGATGCGGCCCTCGAGCACCTGGCGCTCCTTCTCGAGCACGGCGGTCTTCGAGCGCTGCTCGGCCTCGGCCTCGGCGGCGATGCGCGCGGCGGTGGCGTGGGCCTCCGCGACGAGCGCGTCGCGCTTCTCGACGCCCTCGCGGACGTGCTCCTCGTGCAGCTTGCGCGCGAGCTTGAGGAGGCTGCTGGTGCTGGAGGTCTCGTCGTCGTCGTCCGCGGCGGCTGCGGCTGGGGCGGCGGCGGGCGCCTGCGCGACGACCGGGGCCTCGACGGGCTCCGGCTCCGGAGCGGCCTCGGGCTCGGGCTCGGCGACGACGGGGGCCTGCTCGACCGCGGCGGGGGCGGGAGCGGGGGTCTCGATGGCCGTGGTCGCGGCGGGGGCGGCATCGCCCGAGCCGAGACGCTGGCGCAGCTCCTCGTTCTCCTGGTGGAGACGGCGCAGCTCGACGACCACCTCGTCGAGGAAGTCGTCCACCTCGTCCTGGTCGTATCCCTCGCGGAACTTGGTCGGCTGGAAACGCTTGTTGACGACGTCTTCAGGAGTGAGAGCCATGGCCTGCCACCTCTTTTGTGCGTAGAGCGGGGTCCGCGCGAGCGGACGGGGATTCGGGACAACGTGCGCCTCAACGCTACCAGCGGATGGCGGCGGTCCGGGGACCGGAGGGCGGATCCGGAGCGAGGCGGCGGTCGTCAGCGCATCAGGCCGCCGACGACGTTGAACAGGATGATGGCGACCAGCATCGTGATCATCCAGCCGAAGTCGAGCGCCACCGGGCCGAGGCGGAGCGGCGGGATGATGCGGCGGACGAAGCCGATGGGCGGGTCCGTGACCGTGTACGACGCCTCCGCCACGATGAGCATCGCCCCGCGCGGACGCCACTGGCGCGACAGCGACTGGACCAGGTCGAGGACGAAGCGGCCCCACATGCAGATGATGAACGCCAGGAGGGCGAACCACACGACGGTGGCGACGATGTTCACGATGATCACGGACACAAGTATGGCGGGCGCCGGTGGGAGCTCCCGCCGACGCCCGCCATCACGGGGCTCTGAGGATCAGCGTCCGAAGAACGACGCCTCGACCTCGGCCTCGGTGGCCGACTGCTCGCCGGAGACGGCGACGTGCGACGGCGAGAGGAGGAAGACCTTGGCGGTGACGCGCTCGATCTTGCCGTAGAGGCCGATGGAGAGGCCGCTGGCGAAGTCGATGAGGCGGCGGGCGTCGTCGTCCGTCATCTGCGAGAGGTTGATGATGACCGGAACGCCCTCGCGGAAGTTCTCGGCGATGACCTGGGCGTCCTTGTAGGCCTTGGGGTGGACGGTGAGGATCTCGTTCATTTCAGCCGGCGCCGCATTCCTTGTGGTGGTCGAGGGCTTGTGCAGGGGGGTCACGGGTGCGCGCTTGGCCTGCTGCTGGGGAGCGGGGGCGGGCGTCGGGACGGCCTGGACGGGGGACTGCTGCGGCTGCGCGGGCTGCGGCTGCTGCTGCTGCTGGTAGTCGAGCTCCTCGTCGGCGAGTCCCAGGTACACCATGGTCTTGCGAAGTGGGTTGGCCATCATTCCTCTTTCCGGGTCGGCCTGACGAACCGGACCGCACTCCCGACATTAAGGGCGGTCGGGCCGCTTTCCCGTGATTGCCGACCCGATCCGAAGGTGTGTCGCGCCCTCGAGGAGCGCCTCCCGCAGATCGCCGGACATGCCCGCCGAGATGGCGCGGGCGTCGGGCAGGATGCGCCGCACGTCGTCCGAGAGGCCGCGCAGCCGGGCGAAGGCGCGGCGCGGCTCCCCGTCGTCGGGGGCCACCGCCATGACGCCGAGGACGCGGATGCCGGCGGCCCGCGCCGCGTGCTCCGCGAGGGCCTCCGCCTCGGCGGGCGGCACGCCGCCCCGGTCCGCGTCGTCGGTGAGGTTGACCTGCAGGAAGACGCGCGTCTCCTGCTCGTCGGAGGCGAGCGCGTCCACGAGCGACGGACGGTCGACCGAGTGGATCACGGAGGCGTAGCGCCGCACCTGGCGCGCCTTCTTGCCCTGGAGCTGTCCGACGAAGTGCCACGCCAGGCCCCGTCCGTCGAGCTCCGCCGCCTTGCCCTGGGCCTCCTGGTGCCGGCTCTCGCCGAGGTCGCGGACCCCGAGGTCGACGAGCGCGCGGATGAGGGACACCGGCTGGAACTTCGTGACCACGATGGTGGTCACCTCCTCCGGGCTGCGTCCGGCCCGGCGGATGCCCTCGGCGACGTCCTCCCGCACGGACGCCCACCGCTCGGCGAGGCCCGGATGGGCCGCGTCGGGGTGGGCGTCCGGTGCCGCGGCACCGTCGGAGCGCGGTCCGTCGGTCACTTCAGGAAGTCGGGGATGTCCAGGTCGTCGCCGTCGTCCTCGAAGGTCGGGTCGCTGGCCGGGACGGACGCGACGGGGGCCTCCGCCTGCGGACGCGCAGGGGCGGCGGCGACCGCCTCGGGCGCGGTGACCGCTCCCCCGCCGGCCGCGACGAAGCCGCTGCGGCGGTTCTCGACCTTGGCCGACGGCTCGCCGCCGTCGAAGCCCGCGGCGATGACGGTGACGCGCACCTCGTCGCCGAGCGTGTCGTCGATGACCGCGCCGAAGATGATGTTCGCCTCGGGGTGCACCGCCTCCTGCACGAGCTTGGCCGCGTCGTTGATCTCGAAGATGCCGAGGTTCGACCCGCCCTGGATCGAGAGCAGCACGCCGTGCGCGCCCTCGATGCTCGCCTCGAGCAGCGGCGAGGCGACCGCCAGCTCGGCGGCCTTGATCGACCGGTCGGCGCCGCGGGACGAGCCGATCCCCATGAGCGCGGAGCCGGCCCCCTGCATGACCGACTTCACGTCGGCGAAGTCGAGGTTGATGAGGCCGGGGGTGGTGATGAGGTCGGTGATGCCCTGGACGCCCGCGAGGAGGACCTGGTCGGCGGTCGCGAACGCCTCGAGCATGCTGATGCCACGGTCGCTGATCTCCAGCAGGCGGTCGTTCGGGACGACGATGAGGGTGTCGACCTCGTTCTTCAGCGTCGCGACGCCGAGCTCGGCCTGCGCCGAGCGGCGCTTGCCCTCGAAGCCGAACGGCTTCGTCACGACGCCGATGGTGAGCGCGCCGATCGACTTCGCGATGCGCGCCACGACGGGCGCGCCGCCCGTGCCCGTGCCACCGCCCTCGCCCGCGGTGACGAAGACCATGTCGGCGCCGGCCAGCGCCTCCTCGATCTCCTCCGCGTGGTCCTCGGCTGCGCGACGGCCGACCTCGGGGTCGGCGCCGGCGCCGAGGCCCCGGGTGATCTCGCGTCCGACGTCGAGCTTGACGTCGGCGTCGCTCATGAGCAGCGCCTGCGCGTCGGTGTTGATCGCGATGAACTCCACGCCCCGCAGACCGAGCTCGATCATGCGGTTGACGGCGTTGACGCCTCCACCGCCGATGCCGACGACCTTGATGACGGCGAGGTAGTTCTGGTTGTTCGACACGACGGGCCTCCGCTAGAACCTTCGACCTCCGGTGGAGGCTTAGAGTTTACTCAGTATGCATTTCCTGGTCCCGACGTTAGGGGGCTCCGGGTCGGAGCGACGACTCCCGTGCCGCGTGTCGCGAAGCCCGCCGGGATCAGGGTCCGGCGACGGGCGCGTCGGGCGCCGACACGTCGTACGAGCCGACGTCGTCACGGGCCTTCACGAGCGCCTGCAGCACCTGCGCCTTGTCGGCCGAGCGCTCCCCGCTCCCCCACAGGACCTCCTTGCCGCTGCGGAGGGTGAGCGTCACGTCGTCGGTCGTGTTGGCCTGGATGCTGTCGACCTGGGGCAGGAAGTCGGCCGGGAGTGCCACGAGCACGGCGGTGGCCGCCTGGAACCGCGGGCTCGTGAAGTCCGCGCTCGGCAGGTCGATGAGCGGGTAGCCGTCGGGACGCGCCGTGGCGCGCTCGATCGTCACGCCGGCGGGGTCGACGAGGTCGAAGCCCGCGCCGGACTGGATCACGGCGACGGGAGTCCGCTCGACGATGCGGATCACGAGCGTCGACGGCGGCCGGCTCTCGGTGCTGTAGCTGCGGATGAGCGGGAAGGCGCGGAGCTCGTCGCCGACGCGGTCGAGGTCGACGAGCGGCAGCGGCGTGCCGACCTGGTCGGCGAGGGCCGCCTGGATGCTCGACGGGGACACGCGGTCCGCTCCCTCCACCTCGACCGTGCGGAGCGCGAGGAGCGGCGAGTACACGGCGATGCCGACGACGAGGGCGAGGACCAGGAACGCGCCGAGCGCGCCGAGGAGTCCCGCCCGGCGGCGCCGTGCGCGCTGGGTGAACCGCCGGACCTCCTGGCGCTCGTACCGCTGCCGCTCCCGGCGGGCGCGGCGGAGCTGCCGTCGCGCCTCGGCGTCGCCCGTGGCCGCGCTCGCGGGCC
>NZ_JAVCVL010000020.1:0-24326 GCF_032917815.1 Clavibacter sp. MX14-G9D
CGCAGGCGCTCGAGCTCGGCCGCGGTGCCGGTGCCGCCCCATTCGCGGGCGAGCTGCCGCCCGGCCGCGCCGTCGAGCCGGTCCTCGGGCCGGCCGTCGACGACGGGCGCGCTGTTCAGCACCGCCAGCAGCAGCTCCTCGTCGCGGTCCATCTGCTCCTCGATCCTCCGCGCGGGTGGCGCGATGCGTCCATGCTACTGTCCGACTAACCAGCAAAACAACTCAAAGGGGTTATTCATGGTCGCCGTCCACCACCGCACCGCCTCGATCGACGGGCTCGACGTCTTCTGGCGCGAGGCCGGGCCCGTCGACGCGCCCGTGCTCCTGCTCCTGCACGGCTATCCGTCGAGCTCGCACATGTTCCGCCACCTGATCCCCGCGCTCGCCGGCCGCTTCCGGGTCATCGCGCCGGACCTCGTCGGCTTCGGGCGCTCGTCGGCCCCGTCCGTCGAGGACTTCGACTACACGTTCGCCGCGCTCGCCGAGGTGACCGCCCGCTTCCTCGCGACCATCGGGGTGTCCCGCTACGCGGTCTACGTGCAGGACTACGGCGCCCCCGTCGGCTGGCGCCTGGCGCTCGCCGACCCGCACGCGGTCACGGGCGTCGTCACGCAGAACGGCAACGCCTACGAGGAGGGCTTCGTGCCCTCGTTCTGGGACCCCATCTGGGCCGACGCCGCCGAGCGCACCGACGCCTCGCGCGACGCCCTCCGGCCCGCCCTCGGACGCGACGCCGTCGAGTGGCAGTACACGCACGGCGTGCCGGATCCGTCCGCGGTCGACCCCGACGCGTGGGAGCACGACCTCGCGCTCCTCGCCCGCCCGGGCCAGGACGACGTGCAGCTCGCGCTCTTCCGCGACTACGCCACCAACCGGGAGCTGTACCCGGCGGTGCACGCCTGGCTCCGCGCGTCGCGCGTGCCGGTGCTCGCGGTCTGGGGCCGGAACGACGAGATCTTCGCCGCGGCGGGCGCGGAGGCGTTCCGTCGCGACGCGCCGCACGCGCGCATCCACCTCGTCGACGGCGGGCACTTCCTGCTCGAGTCCCACCTCGACGCGGTCGTCGCGGCGATCGGGGAGTGGCACCCCCGAGCCTGAGGTCAGCCCGCGTCGACCCGCTCGTAGCGCTCGACGTTCGCGTTCTTCACGTGCCAGTCGTCGGTGCGCACGAACCCGCGCGGGGTCAGCGCCTCCGCGACCTCGGGCCGGATGTCCTGCCGGTCGCTCGTGACGAGCCACACGACGTCGGCGCCCTCGACCTCGTCGACGCGGTCGGCGAGCGGATACGACTCCTCCCAGAGCCCGTCCGTGTCGCCGGGCGGCGTGCGGAGGAGGATGTCGTCCATCCCGCGGAAGGCGTCGGGGTAGGAGTACGCGACGATGCGGGAGGTCGCCTTCGGGTGGCGCCGCACGGGGCCGAAGATCACGGCCTCCTCGGTGCCGGGCGCCTCCGTGGCGCGCTCCTGGGTGACGATGCGGGAGATGCCCGCCCAGTCGGCGTCGGCCTTGCGCGTGGTGCCGCGGTCGTGGGCGACCTGCACGAGCGACAGGGCCACGAGCCCCGCGGTCACGATCGCGACGGCGGGTCGCCAGCGCAGCGCCAGGATGCCCACCGCGACGAGCATGGCCATGGCCGGCGCCGTGTACGAGAGGTACCGCGGCGAGTACAGCGGGGACGTGAGCGTCGAGGCGTACACGAGCAGGATCGTGGGCACCGCGAACCACACGACCGCGAGCTGCAGCAGGGTCGGCGACCAGCCGGCGTGCAGGTAGGCGGACTCGAAGGCCGCGATGTCGCCCACGGGCTCCGCGGTCGACCGGCGCCGGGCGCGCACCAGGCGGACGCCCCGCCGCACCAGCATCGCGAGCCCGACGAGCGCCAGGATCCAGGCGACCGCCGCGAAGGCCGCGTTCTCCGGGAACAGCTGCGTGAGCACCACCTGGCTGGGCGTCCGCGGGCCGATCGGCTTGATCCACCCGACCTGGCCCGACTGGGCGGTGACCACGCCGACGAGCGGCAGCGAGAGGAGCCCGGCGACGATGGAGGAGACGCCCCAGCCGAGGAGCGACACGATCATGGGACGCACCGTGCGCCGGCCCACGCGGGCCGAGGCGACGGCCCACAGGATGACGGCGCCGTGGGCGCCCACCAGCAGCGCCAGGTAGATGAAGGTCGATGCGCCGAACCACGCGATGAGCCCGTAGAGCGCCCACCACCGGGCCTGCACCTGCCACGGCGACCCGGCGCGGCGGGCCGCCAGCACGAGCACCACCGTGAGGGCCACGGCGATGAGGGTGCCGAGCGCGAACGAGCGGCCCTCGGTGCCCATCCACGCCGAGCGCGGGATGACGACGAAGACGATGCCCGCCACGACGCCCGTGGCGCGCGTGGAGACGGTGCGGGTCAGGAGCACCACGCCGGCCGCGGCGAGGCCGATGGAGGCGGCGCTCGGGAGGCGGAGCGAGGTGGGCGAGTAGCCGACCAGGTCGAACCACACCTTCATGACCGCGTAGTAGAGGCCGTGCACGGCGTCGACCGTGCCGAGCATGCGGAGGAGGTCGTCCCAGTCGCGCGTGGCCGAGATGACCGTGGCGGCCTCGTCGTACCAGACGGACGGCTGCCCCGCGAGGGGGAGCGCGAGGAGGAAGCCGAACAGCCCGATGAGCCAGGCGTCACCCCAGCGGCGGTGGTGGAAGCGGCCGAGGGGGCCCGGGGGACGGCCGCCGCGGGTCCCGTCGGCGGGCCGTCGTACGCTGGGTCCGGTCGACGCGGGTCCGCGTCCGCCGTCCGTACGGAGGTCTGTCATGGGGTCGTCTCTGCCGCTCGTCGATCTGGACGGCACGCACCCCGGGGGGCGGGGCCGTGATGGTCATGGCTCCGGGCAGGATGCTCACGAACGGCGCGAACGCCACTCCCGGCACCTCGCCCTTCCCGGCATCGGGATGGGGGGTCAGTCCCGCATCGACCGCGCGCGCGTGCTCGTGATCGGCGCGGGTGGACTGGGGTCCCCGGTGCTGCAGTACCTGGCCGCCGCGGGGATCGGGACCCTCGGAATCGTAGACGACGATGCTGTGGACCTCTCGAACCTGCAGCGCCAGACCATCCATGGCACGCCCGACATCGGGCGGTCGAAGACCTCGTCAGCCGCGGATTCCGTGCACCGGACGGACCCCGGGATCGAGGTCGTGGAGCACGCCGAGCGGCTGACGGCGGACAACGCCATCCGGATCCTCAGCGGCTACGACGTGGTCGTGGACGCCACCGACAACTTCGCCACGCGCTACCTCATCAGCGACGCCGCCGCCCTCGTGGGCATCCCGTGCGTGTGGGGATCCGTGTACCGCTTCGACGCCCAGGTCACCGTCTTCTGGGACGCGGCGCCCGACGGCCGCGGCATCGACTACCGGGACGTCTTCCCCGAGCCGCCCGCCGACGGCGCCGTGCTCTCCTGCGAGGAGGCGGGCGTGTTCGGCGCGGTCTGCGGCACGGTCGGCTCCCTCATGGCGACCGAGGTCATCAAGCTCGTCACGGGCGCGGGCCAGCCGCTGCTCGGCCGGGTCGTGGTGCTCGACGCCCTCGCCGGCACCAGCCGCACCATCGGCGTCAAGCGCGCGAAGGGCCGCCAGCGGGTCACCGCGCTCGCCGACTACGACCTGTTCTGCGGCGTGGGAGCGGCGACCGACGGCACCGAGCTCGACGCGGAGGAGGTGGAGCGGATCCTCGCCTCCGACGAGCCCGTGGTGCTCCTCGACGTGCGGGAGCCCGACGAGCGGCTCGTCGACTCCATCCCGGGCCACGTGGCGGTGCCGGTGCGCATCGTGACGGTGGACCCGGGCGCCGTGCCCGGCGGCGTCACCGACCGGGTCGTCGTCTACTGCGCCTCCGGCGTGCGCTCGCGGGCGGCCGCGGCGGCGCTCCGCGAGGCGGGCCGCGACGCCGTGAGCCTGCGCGGCGGCATCGCCGCATGGCGGAGCGTGGCGGGGCGGGCATGACCGCGGTCCCCGGGGCCGGTCCCGTCCTCGGGCTCGACGACGACGCGTTCCTCGAGCACGTCGCCGACGCGCTGCACGGCGTCCCGGGCGTGCGGGGCGTGGCGCTCGGCGGATCCCGCGCCCAGGGGGTGCAGCGGCCCGACAGCGACTGGGACGTGGCGGTCTACTACCGCTCCGCGTTCGACCCCGACGGCCTCCGCGCGCTCGGCTGGCCCGGGGTCCTCAGCCCGCGCGGCGGCTGGGGCCGGACCTTCGACGGCGGCGGCGCGCTGCACGTGGACGGCCGCACGGTCGACGTCCACTACCGCGACCTCGACGCGATCGAGGCGGTGCACGAGGAGGCGGTGGCCGGGCGCTTCGCCGTCGAGCGGCTGCTCTTCCATCCGGCGGGCCTGCCGAGCACGATCCTGCTGGCCGAGGTGGGCGTGAACCGTGCCCTCCGCGGGGAGGTGCCGTCGTGGGGGTACCCGCCGGCGCTCCGCGAGTCCGCCCCCGGCGTGTGGTGGGGGGACGCGGCCATGACGTTGCACTATGCACGGGAGGGCCACGCGCGCCACGGCCGTGTCACCCAGTGCGCCGGGCTGCTCGCGGAGGCGGCGAGCATGGCGGCGCACGCGGTCCTCGCCCACCGCGGCGAGTGGATCACCAACGAGAAGCAGCTGCTCACCCGCGCGGGCCTCCGCGGCGTCGACGCCGTCGTCGCCCGCATGGGGAGCGAGCCGGCGGACCTGCTGCGGGCCGTGGACGACGTGGAGGCGCTGCTGTACGACGCGGTGCGGCGCGAGGGGATCCCGGCCGCGGGCTGAGGGGTGTCGCGGCGGCGCGCCATCCGCGCCGTCACCCCACGGCGGAGCGCAGCGACTCGGTCTCGCGGAGCTTCGACGCCCAGCGGGCCGGCCATCCCTCGGCGACCCAGGTCGCGTGCGGTTCGTGGCCCCGGGCGCCGAGGTGCACCACCTCGTCGATGGCGCGCTGCTGGCGGGCGAGGACCGCGTCGACGACCGCGATGGGGCCGTCCCAGCCGTAGCCGTCGAGGAGCGCGTCGACGCGGGAGCGCCTGTCGACGTCGGAGGTCAGGCCCCGCGCGTGCAGCCCGGTGGGATCGGTGCTGAACGGGGTCAGCCACTCGAGCGCGTAGGCGACGTCGCTGAGGGGCGGGGCGGGGCGCGCGGCGTCCCAGTCGAAGAGGCCGACCGCGACGCCGTCGCGCCAGGACATGTTCCCGGGCTGGGGATCGCCGTGGCAGATCACGTCGCCGCCCTCGGGCGGCACGGACCAGACGGCGTGCGGCGGCGGATCCCACCCGCGGGTGGCGTCGTGGATCCGGCGCAGGAGCCGCCCCGCGGACGCGACGGAGCGGGTGGTGGTCTGGTGCGCCCATGCGTCCTCGCCGCCGTCGCCGGGCACGAGGCGCACGCGCTCGACGCCGCCGTCGATCCCGAGGGGCTCCGGGACGGGCAGCCCCTCCGTGTGCAGGTGCCGCAGGAGCGCGTGGACCGTCGGCGTCCACGGCTTCGCGGGACGGAGGACGACGTCGCCGACGATGCGGACGGAGCGTGCGGCGGGCATGACCCCACCGTACGCATCGCCGTCGCCACCGCCTCCCGTGCCGACGCGACCGCCGCGTGGCAGGCTCGGGGGATGCCGCAGGAGCCCGTCGTCGTCCCCGCCCACGATGCGCGCGCCGACGCGCTGCGGGCCGAGGGGTGGGTGGTCACCGCTCGCTCCTTCGGCGCGGTCCTCCGCGCGGCCGACGCGGATCCGGTGCGGCTGCGGTCGGCGGTGGAGCGGGTCGCGGGCATCGTGTCCGTGCGGGAGCTCGGGCCGGACGACCAGCCCGCCATGCTCGCCCTCGACGCGGCCACGCTCGACGACTACCCGGGCGGGCCCGCCACGCGCCACGTGCCGCTGACGGCCGGCACCGCGCGGGTGCCCTCGGCGGTGCGGCGGGCGTTCGGGGCGTTCGGGGCGATCGACGCGGACGCGAGCCTGGTGGCGCTCACCGTCGTCGACGTCGATGCGGACGGTCGACGCGCGGAGGTCGACTTCACGGTCGTGCACCCGGCGCACCGGTCGCGGGGCCTCGCCACCGCGGTGAAGGCCGCCTCCGTGCGGGCGCTCCTCGCGGACGGGGTCGCGACGATCCGCACGGGAGGGTCGAGCGGGAACGCGGGCATCCTCGCCGCCGGGACGGCGATCGGCTTCCGCGTGGACGAGGAGTGGGTGACCCTGGACGCACCGGAGCCCCGGGACCAGGGGTCCCGGGGCTCCGGACGATCGGGTGGTGAGGCCGACCCGGCGGACCAGGCCGACCGAGCCCTCCGCGAGGGCTAGGACGCGGCGGGCGCCGGCGTCTCGAACAGGATGCGCGACGCCTCGGCGGCCCGCGTGCTGTCGACCAGCACGTCGTAGCGGCCGGCGGTCAGCGTCTGGATGGACGCGAAGTCGCGCTTGCCGCGCGTGGCGTAGTGGCCGACGAAGCCGAACAGCGCCCCCCAGAGCGCGCCGATGCCGACCGCGACGAGGAGGACGCCGAGCCAGGCGACGCCCGGCGTGAAGATGCCGAAGAGCAGGCCGATCATGAGGCCGAACCACGCGCCGCCCGCGGCCCCGCGCACCGCGGCGCTGCCGTTGGTGACCCGGCCCGTGACGGTCTCGACCGTGCGCACGTCGTGGCCGACGATCTGCGTCGACGCGACGGGGAACTCCCGGTCGGAGAGCGTGTCGACGGCGGCCTGCGCGTCGGCGTACTCGGTGTAGCTCGCGATCACCTCGCGGGGCGTGGCCGGGACGGCGTTCGCTCGGGGATCGGTGCTCGGGGTCGACATGGGGTGTTCCTCTCGGGTCGTGCGGTGGACGATATGGTTTGAGGGTACCAACGGACAGGTCGCACGGAGGGGACGGGGATCATACGGTGAGCGAGCTCCCAGGCAAGGGCGTCGAGGAGGCGCCGGACGACGCTGCGCGGACAGGCGCGGCGCTCGAGCGGGCGGTCCTCGCGATCACGCGGTGGGCCTCGCGCCCGGACGTGCGCCGCCGCATGCTCGCCGACGAGGGCGGGGCCTTCTCCGCGACCGACACCTGGCTGCTCGGCCACCTCATGGAGTGCGGGGCGACGCGCATGCGCGTGCTCGCGGACTGGCAGGGCGTCGACAAGTCGACGATGACCGCGCACGTCCAGCGGCTCGAGGCGCGGGGCCTCGTGGTGCGGGAGGCCGACCCCGGCGACCGCCGTGCGGTCCTCGTGCGCGCCACCCCCGATGCGCGACGGGCGCTCGACCGCAACTCGGCGACGGCGCGCGCGCTCCTCGGGGAGCTCGTGGGGGAGTGGGCGGCACCCGAGCGCACCGAGCTGACGCGTCTGCTGGACCGGCTGGTCGTGGAGATCGAGGCGGAGGCCGCCGCGCGCGAGGCCCGAGGCGGGTGACGGCGGCGCGGGCTGGCGGGCCCGGATCACGTGAACGTTCACGAGTAGAGGCGTCGGGAGCCCTTGACCCGCCCGGAGCGGATCCCGTAGCGTCGTCGTGAACGTTCACGCCGACGATGCCGCGAAGGGCTCCACCATGACCGACCCCACCACGACCACCCCGACCGCACCCGGCTGGGCGGTCCTCGGCCCGGGCGGCATCGCCCGCCGCTTCCTCTCCCAGCTGCCCGCGAGCGAGCGCGGCGCGCGGCTCGTCGCCGCCGGCAGCTCGAGCGCTGAGCGCGCCCGCGCCTTCGCCGCGGAGGCCGCCGACCACGGCTTCGCCGACGTCACGGGCGCGGGCTACGACGAGGTCCTCGCCGACCCCGCGGTCCAGGCCGTCTACATCTCCACCGTGCACACGGGCCACGCGGACCTCGTCGTCCGCGCGCTCGAGGCCGGCAAGGCCGTCCTCTGCGAGAAGCCCCTCGCCGTCAACCACGGCACCGCGATGGCGCTCGTCGACGCGGCCCGCGACGCCGGCCTCCCGCTCGTCGAGGCCTTCATGTACCGCTTCCACCCGCAGACCGCGGCGCTCCTCGAGCTCCTCCGCGACGGCGTCATCGGCGACGTCGCCCACGTCGACGCGTCCTTCTCCTTCCGCACCGGATCCCGCACCGGGCGCCTCTACGACCCCGCCACCGCGGGCGGCGGGATCCTCGACGTCGGCGGCTACACCGTCACGGGCGTCGCCGCCGTCGTGCAGGCCGCGACCGGCGTCGCCGTCGCCGAGCCGCTGACCCTGGAGGTCGACGGCACCGTCGGCCCGACCGGCGTCGACGAGTGGTCGGTCGCCCGCGCGACCTACCGCGGCGGCATCACCGCGACGCTCCGCACGGGCGTCGCCCTGCACGAGCCGGAGGCGCTCACCGTCCACGGCTCGCGCGGCCGCATCCACCTGAGCGACCCGTGGACGCTGCGCGACGAGCCGACCATCGAGATCACCGTCGTCGGCGAGGAGCCGCGCACGCTGGCCTTCCCGGGCGCGAAGCCGTACGCGATCGAGGCGGACGCCACCACCGACGCGCTCGCGGCCGGCCTCGGCGAGGCCGCGCAGATGACGCTCGAGGAGACCCTCGCCACGGCCCGCACCCTCGACCGCTGGCGCGCCGCGCTCGAGCTGCGCTACCCGTTCGAGGCCGAGGACGCCGACATCCCCACCGTCTCCGGGCGCCCGCTGCGCGTCCGCGACGACAGCCCCATGCTCTACGGCGAGATCCCGGGCGTCGGCAAGCGCATGTCGCGGCTCGTCATGGGCGTCGACAACCAGCCCGACCTCGCGCACGCGTCCGCGATCTTCGACCACTTCGTCGAGCAGGGCGGCAACGCGTTCGACACGGGCTACATCTACGGCCACGGCCTGCTCGAGGGGCGCCTCGGCCGGTGGATCGCCAACCGCGGCATCCGCGAGGACGTGGTCGTCATCACCAAGGGCGCGCACACCCCGCACTGCGACCCCGAGTCGATCACCCGGCAGCTCCTGGAGAGCCTCGAGCGCCAGGGCACCGACTACGCGGACATCTACCTCATGCACCGCGACAACCCGGACGTGCCGGTGGGGGAGTTCGTCGACGTGATGGACGAGCACCAGCGCGCGGGCCGCATCCGCTCCTACGGCGTCTCCAACTGGACCCCGGAGCGCTTCGACGAGGCGCAGGCCTACGCGAAGGCGAACGGGCGCGCCGGGTTCCAGGCGCTGAGCGACCACTTCGGCCTCGCCGAGGCGTACGACGTGCCGTGGGCCGGCTGCGTGCACGTCACGGATCCCGCCTCCAAGGCGTGGCTCGAGGAGCGCCAGGTGCCGCTGCTCCCGTGGTCGTCGCAGGCGCGCGGCTTCTTCACGGGCCGCGCCCGCCCGGACGACCTGAGCGACCCGGAGCTCGTGCGCTGCTACTACGGCGACGAGAACTTCGAGCGCCTGCGCCGCGCCGAGCAGCTGGGCGCCGAGCACGGCGTGCAGGCGACCGCGATCGCGCTGGCCTACGTGCTCGCGCAGCCGTTCCCCACCTTCCCGCTGTTCGGCCCGCGCACCATCTCGGAGGTCCGCTCCTCGATGCGCGGCCTGTCGGTCGAGCTCACCCCGGAGCAGGTGGCGTGGCTGGACCTGCGCGGCTGACCGGAGGCGACGACGGGGGGCGGGGCCCGGCCGGTCGCGAGGCGGCCGGCCGGGCCACGATCCACGACGTCGCGGCCGCGGCGGGGGTCTCCCGCCAGACCGTGACCCGCGCGATGAACGGCATGCCGGGCATCAGCGCGGAGACCAAGCGGCGGGTGCTGGAAGCGGCCGACGCGCTCGCGTACCGGCCGTCGCGCTTCGGCCGCGGGCTCGTCACCGGTGGGGACCACCAGCTGGGCCTCGTCGTCGACGACCTGCGGAACCCGTGGTCACCGGAGCTCGCGGCCGCGGTGGTGCGCATCGCCGCGGCCCGCGGCTGGAACGTGTCGCTCGCCGACGTCGGGCTCGCGGCCGACTCCGACCGCATGGTCGAGGCGCTCGGCGCGCAGACGGACGCCGTGATCGGCATGCTCGGCTCGCGCGCCGCCGAGTGGATCGCGCGGCTCGGCTCCGTGCCCGTGGTGGAGCTCGACCCGCGCGGCGACCCCCTGCGCGCCGCCGTGCAGCTGGATCCGACCGACGCCGTCGACGCGCTCGCCGACCACCTGCACGCGGCCGGGGTGCGTCACCCGGTCGTGCTGGACGCGGCCGTCGCCGCCGGACCCAGCGCGCGGGCGTCGCTGCTCGTGCGCGCGTTCTCGGCGCGGTCGATGGACGTGTCCGTGGTCCAGGCCTCCGCCCCCACCGCGGAGGCGGCCGCGGCGGCGACGGAGCGCATCGTCGCGCGCCCCCGCGCCGCCGACGCCATCGTCGCCTTCAACGACGTGTGCGCCCTCGGGGTGCTCTCCGCCTGCCGTCGCGCGGGCGTGGACGTGCCGGGCGACGTGCGCGTGGTCGGCATCGACGGCCTCTCCCTCGGGCGCCTGCTGGCGCCGACCCTCACGACGCTCGCGGTCGACCTCGACGAGCTCGCCCGCCACGCGCTCGACCTCGCGGTGGCGATGATCGCGGGGGAGCTGCCGCGCTCCGGCCCCGAGGTGGTGCGCCGCGTGCGGCACCAGCTGGTGGTGCGCGAGTCCGCGTAGTCCCTGGCGCCCGGCAGCATTGTTCGCATAGAATGCAAACATGTTGATCACGGTGGACCCCGCGGCGAGGGCCTCCCTCGCCGACCAGGTGGCCGGGCAGATCCGGCACGCCATCGCCCGCGGCGAGCTCGCGAGCGGCGAGCGGCTGCCGTCGGCGCGCGACCTCGCGGCCGCCGTCGACGTCAACATGCACACGGTCCTCCGGGCGTACGCCCGCCTCCAGGACGACGGGCTCATCGAGCTGCGGCGCGGCCGCGGCGCGACCGTCCTCCGCTCGGGCAACGCTTCGTTCGACCGCCTCCGCGCCCTCGTCGAGGAGCTCCGGGACCAGGCGGAGACCCTCGGGGTGCCGCTCGACGACCTCATGACCATGATCAAGGGAGCACGATGACCACCGCATCCCCCCTCACGACCGCGACGCGGGTGGCGGTCGTCGCCCCCGCCGCGGTCCTCGTCCTCGCGCTCGGGGCCGCGGCCGCCGTGCTCGCGCCGGTGCTGCCGGCGCGCATCGCCATCCACTTCGGGGTCGACGGGCGGGCCGACGGCTGGGGATCGCCATGGGTGCTCCTCGGGATCGCGCTCGCCCTCGGGGTGCTCGGCGTGGCGCTCGCGGTCGCCGCGCTGCGCGCCCGGGACCGTCGGACTGCGGGCACGTGGCTGCTCGTCGTGAACCTCCTGGCGGGCAGCCTCGCGACCGCCTGGGTCGGGCTCGCGCTGTCCGCGACCGTGGGCGACGGCACCTTCCCCATGTGGTGGAGCCTCGTGCTGCTCGCCGTGGGCGGGGCGGCGGGGGCGATCCCCCTCGTCGCCCTCGTGCGCGTCGCCGGCCCCGTCCCCGCGCACGACGTGGAACCGCTCGATGTGCCTGCGACGGCCCGGGTGTCCTGGCGCGGATCCGTCGGCAGCGGCTGGTTCGCGGGCATCGGCGCGGTGATCCTCGTCGCGGGCGTCGCGGCCGGCGTCGCCGCCTCCGCGGTCGACGCGGGCACCGCCGCGCTCGCCGGCATCCCGCTCGTCGCGGCCGGCCTCGGCATGCTGGCGATGGCGCGCGTGGAGGTCACGGCCGACCGCCGCGGCCTCCGCGTGACGTCCACGTGGACGCGGCTGCCGATCATGCGCGTGCCCCTCGACCGCATGGAGTCCGCGGGCTGGGAGGACGTCTCGCCCGGCCAGTGGGGCGGCTGGGGCCTCCGGTTCTCCGGCCGCGGGCTCGCGTACGTGACGCGCTCCGGGCCCGGGCTCGTGGTCCGGCTCCGCGGCGGGCGGGCACGGCTCGTCACCGTGGCGGACGCGGATCGCGGGGCGTCCGTCCTCGAGGCGCTGCTCCGCGCACGACACGCGGCCTGACGCCGCGCCGCCCGCGGCGCCCGGGGCTCTGGTCTCGGTGCCGTGGCGCGGTGACCGACACGCTCGGCGATCTGCTGTGCGCGGATCCGCAACGCATCTGGCAGGCCTCCTGGGACGTCATCGCCACGCGCGACGTCGCGCTGCTCGAGAGCCTCCGGGCCGCGCTCCGGGCTCCTCTGTGCGTGATGATCGGCATCAGCTGAGCTCCCGCAGCGATTCGCCGGCAGCTCGCGACGCGCGCCTCGCAAGCCTTGGGTTGCGAGACGTCTCGTGGTGATGACGGTGGAGGAGTACGCCCGTACGGGGGAAGCGGACGTTTCCTCACACGTGCAAATATGAGCTGCCGCGTTGCCCGGTCGCGGCATACCCGAGGAGATCATGGTGCCCCGACGTGCCCACACGCCCCGCCTGCTCGATCGACTGCGAGGGAGCGCAACTGTCCTCACCGGCATCGGGCTCGTCCTGAGTCTCGGCTTCGCCGGGCTCAGCGCTGCACCGGCGGAAGCGGTCACAGCGAGGACTCCATCCATGCAGGCCGCTGGGACTTTCACGTCTGCGCCCGTGCCGACCATTACCGGCAAGGCCACCATCGGTAGCCGGCTGCAGGCGACGACGCCTAGGTGGACACCCGCGACTAGCCCAGCGACTCCTCGTTACGCCTGGTACTCCGGGGGAGTCCTGCTCGCCGGCAAGACCGCGGCCTGGTACGTGGTGCAGGAATCGGACGCTGGCAAGACCATCACTGTCGAAGCGACGGGTGCCCGGCCTGGGCTGGCTGCGCTCAGCAAGAAAAGCGTTCCGACGGCGACCGTTCCAGTGAAGCCCTTCGTGAGGACACCCATCCCGACCGTGACGGGCACGTTGAAGGTCGGTTCCACTCTCATCGCGAAGCCGGGAACGTGGAGCCCGGTTGCGACTTACAGCTACCAGTGGTCGCGGAACGGCAGTCCCATCCCGGGAGGCACGGCCGCGACGTATCGGATCGTCGAGGCGGATGCCGGCACGAAGATCGCAGTCACCGTCGCCGGCGTGAAGGTCGGGTACAAGCCCACCAGCGTGAGCAGTGCCGCTCGCCTGGTGCCTGGCGCGCCCGTTGTTCCCGTGCCCGTGCCCACGCCCACGGTGAAGCCGGTACCGAGCCCGACACCGCCGGTGGTGGTGGTCAAGGACTTCGTATCCAAGCCCAAGCCGACCATCCCGGAGACGGCTGCAGCTGGTACGACGGTGACAGCCGACGTGTCCGGCTGGGAGCCGGAACCGGAGGGCTACGCGTACATGTGGTCCGTCAACGACGTAAAGGTCGCCGGCGAAATCACCTCGAGCTACGTGCTCCGCGACGCTGACGTCGGCAAGCGGGTCAACGTCACCGTGACCGCAACGAAAGCCGGCTACAACGCCGGGCACAGCACGAGCGCTGCCCTGAAGGTGCTCGCACGACCGGTCGCTTCCGGGCCGCAGAAGTTCGTGAGCGCGCCCAAACCGGACGTGGTCGGTGACATGACTGCGCGCTCGACGGTGACAGCGGTGGTGCCTGCCTGGAACCCTGTCGCCACGAACTACACCTACCAGTGGTACATCGACGACGTGAGAGTCATTGGCGAGACCGCGTCGAGCTACGTGCTCCGTGACGCTGACGTCGGCAAGCGTCTCAACGTCACCGCCACGGGGACGAAGACCGGTTACCAGGACGCGAGCACGAGCGTCACGCGTAGGGCGACCATGTCGCCGGGGTACGACGTGGTGGTCATCATGGGCCAGTCCAACGCGCAGGGTGCGGGCATCGGCTACAAGAAGGAGGTCGACGTGAGCGTGCCCGGGCTCTTCCAGCTCGCCGGAAGTGGACCCGACGAGGGCAAGATCATCGAGGCATCCGACAGCCTCCGCCACGTCGACACGTGGATGACGAACAACGAGCCGAGGGTGGGCCCTGGCATGGAGTTCGGGCGGCAGCTCATCGCCGCTAACCCGGGTCGCAAGGTGCTCCTCGTCCCGGCGGCGAAGGGATCCACCGCCATGCTCGAGGCGATCTACGACCCGAAGAAACCTCAGACACAGATCTGGAACCCCACGCCAGATGGCGCGGCGGAATCGAAGCTCGAGAACCTGTATACGCGAGCGCAGTCGCAGGTCGAAGCCGCCCTCGACATGACGCAGGGGAGCAAGGTCGTGGCCGTCATCTGGGCCCAGGGCGAGACCGACACCGGCATCATCACCGACCGCGGGCAGAGTCAGCAGTCCGCCGCCATGCAGCAGTATCAGGATCGGCTGTTGGAGCTCATAGACGGCATGGACGAGCGCTACCCCGGAGTTCCGTTCCTCATGGGCGGGATGGTGCCGGATTGGGTAGCTGCCCAAGACAGGACCTTCGCGGCGAAGCAGGTTATGGACCAGTTCCAGCGGGGTGTCCCCAGCGTGAGGAGCAACGTCTCCTTCGTTGAGGGGGTTCCTGACCAGCACGTCATGGCGGATCCAGCCACAGGTCAGGAGGAGGAGTTGCTCCACTATGACGCCGACGGGGCACGTGAGATGGGGAAGCGCTACTACATGGAGTACGTAAAAGTAGCGAAGAAGAGCTAGGAGCGTGAGGGCGCAAGAAGCTTGCGCCCGATGATGCTGACTCGCGACTCGGCCGTTCCTCATCCCATAGGTTGCGATGCGTCTCGTGGGCCTACGTAGGAGTGCGCACCGTCGGACTAGGTCGCAGCGCCCGTGTCATGGGTCAGAGCTACGGCGAGTCGGGCCGTCTCCACGTTCGCGTGACTACGGCTCCCGTCGACGGGATCCGCTGCGCCCTACTGAGAGGCGTGCGCCCGCGATCCGTCCGCGGCAAGGTCGTAGACGTCCTCCGCGGTGACGGACGGGTCGAACATCGATGTCGATGATGCCCGCCGGCGGGCAGCGTCGTCCACGCCTTGGGCATGGCCTGCGGCGATGCGGTGGGCGAAGGCGATGGTGCCGAGGTAGGAGAGCGCGGTGTCATCCAGGCCGGGGTCTTCCGTCGGCGTCGCGTCGGGAAGGGAGTGCACCAGCTCCTGCCGTACCGGCAGCGTCCCGGACGTGATCCGCACGGACGCATCGATGTGCGGAGCCGCGGCCTCGGCCACGCGACGGAGCGCATCCGGTGTCATAGGGTCCAGCACGCGGTGCGCCAGGCGCATCCGTGGCACCATGCCCGACACCGACGTCGTCCACGATTCGGCGATCAGCTCGATGCCCTCAGTGTGGAGAGTCTCAACGAGGATGCGATCCAGATTCGGGAGATCGACTGACAGGGCGGTGAAGGTCTCCTCGAGGTCTTCCGGGTCTGGGGAGACGCCGAAGGGGATCTCGCACGCGATCCAGTGCGCGGCATCGGCGTCACGGATGTCGGCGACGAGGCTGCAGGGGTCGGCTGTCGCGACCCGTTCTGCGAGGTCGAGGTAGAAGTCCTCCATGGCTCTGCGCATAGCCAACCGCCCGCGATGGTCGTCGAACTGGAAGCGGCTGTCGGGATTGAGGTCCTCGAGCGGGATCCTCGCGCGGCGGAGCAGGTCCAGGGTGACGCCGTCGACGAGCTGGTCGGCGGCGTAGGACCGGTAGCCGTTGATCGGATCGACGGCGGACGGGATGAGTACCGCGCGCTCGGCGTACAAGCGCAGCGCCTTGTCGGAGAGGCCGGTGAGGGATCGGAATCGACCGGCGGAGAAGTTCAGGGGGCGTGGAGCGGACATGTCCTCACTGTGGACCTCGCCCCTGGGGCGAAGTCAAACGCCGCGACGGGCGTAGGCCGGCGTGAGTGTTGGGGCGTCTTACGTCCCATGGCTTGCGAGACGTCTCAGGGGGTGGAATGGGAGGGGCCGATCTGTAGCTGAAGGTGTGGAGGTCGGTGAGGGCGACCAGGGTCTCCAGCTGTGCCGGCTGGATGACGCCGTGGAGGGGGAAGTCCCGGTGCAGCAGCTCCCCAGTCACGGCCTGGTGATCCCGCTCGACGAGCACGTCCTGCACGGCCATCAGCTCCGTAAGCGTCGCGTCATCGTCGACCGTGGCGGTGACGGTCGTGTGCGATGACGACGCGGAGAACGTCTGCGCCTGCAGGGTGTCGGTCTCGATGTCGGTCACGGTGGGGAGTGCGCGGAGGGCGTCAGCCATGCGGGCCCCTTGCGCCGATCAGTCGCCCGGCCAGCACGCGGTCATCGTGGAGAGCACGAGGACCAAGGCCAGGAGCAAGATCGCAGGATGGTGCAGGCCCCGATCCTAGGGACACGTGCCCGCCGCGAGTCCTCCGGTCCGTACGGGGTCAGGGCATCACCTGCCATGCGGGGTCGTCGGTGATGTCGAGGACGCGGAACCGACCGATGTTGCCGAGCGTGGAGGTGAGGCTCGCCACGAGCCGGCGGCCCCGTCGTCGGTAGCGACGCTCGAGGGTGATCTCGTGCCCGCCGCGGAGGGTGAGGCGGGCTCGCCAGGTGAACGCGAGGGCATCGATGCGGCTGATGAGGCCGAGCCGGCGGGCGGTACGGGCTACATGGCGCGCGGCACGGCGACGCATCCTGGTCCGCTCGCGGCCAGGCGCCCCGACCAGCCAGACGAGGGCGATGCCGAACGGCACGGTGAGGGTGTACCCGGCGGGGGAGTCGTCCACGAGGACGCTGTAGAGGCCGAGCCCGGCGATCGCGGAGAAGACCACAGCGCCGACGGCCACCATGCCGGTCGTCACCGGCGTCCAGGCGGGGCGGTCGGCCGCGTGCAGCAGCTCGAAGATGCGCGTCGGGAGGAAGTCGCTGGAACGTTCATCCTGGATGGTGACGATCACGCGGTCACGCTACAACCCCGGGCATCACATGGGGCTAGGAGCCGTGGGCACCGTTTCGAGCCGGACGGCCGTTCGCGGTGCTCGGGCAGTAGCGTCAGCGTCGTCCGCATCACCTACGAGCAGCCCGAGATTTCCCGCCACACGGCCGACGCATCCGTCGACGGCGTCCGAGTCGATGGGATGCTGGAGCGGGGCTTGCGAGCATCAACATCGGTGAGTCGATCACCATTGCCGGTACCGTCTTGTCGGCGGCTGCAGGGGAGACCCCGGTCATCATGCCGGGGCGCGACGCACTCGCGCCAGCCGTGCGTTGAGGGCATCTGGAGTTTCGCCGCTCACTAGCGAGCACGGCTGGCCAGGTCAGGTAGTCCGTAGTCGTTTAGGCCAGGCCTCTTGAAAGCTTTGGGTAGCAAGACGTCTCGCGAGCCGCGTGCTGGGCGCTGCTACTTCGTGGCGGGGGAGTGTCGCGCAACTATGTACTTCAAGTACGTGCATAGCTAACGGTGTTCATCGTTGGTTGTGAGACAGGTTGGTCGTTGTGGGGAAGCTCATCGGGTATGCGCGGGTGTCGACGCGTCAGCAGGACACGGATCGACAGACCACGGACCTCCTTGCTGCCGGCATCCGACGCGATGACCTCTACGTCGATCACGGCGTCTCGGGAGCTTGCGCGTCCCGCCCGGCGTTCGATGAGGCGCTGCGTGCGCTGCACGACGGCGACACCCTCGTCATCACGACACTCGACCGGCTCGGGCGGTCGACGCAGAACATGCTCGCCCTCGCGGAGGACCTGCGGGGGAGAGGTGCGTCGCTCCGAGTGCTGAACCTCGGTGGAGGAGACGTGGACACGGCGACCCCGATGGGGTCAATGGTCTTTACCGTGATGGCGGCGCTTGCGCAGATGGAGCTCGAGATCAAGCGGGAGCGGATCACGGACTCGGTGTCGAAGCGGCGGGCGGCGGGCAAGGACCTGGGCGGCCGGCGTCAGGCCTTCACCGACAGCCAGGTCAAGAACGCGGCCCGGTTGATCGATGCCGGCGAGCCGGCCGCCCAGGTCGCGCGCGACATGGGCATGTCGAGGGCGACGCTATACCGCCGACTTCGGGACATTCAGAGAGCGGAAGCGGCAGCCGCGATCAGATACTGAACGGTGCCGGCTGAGACGTGATCCACCTTGAGCTTGGGCTCATTGCGGGATCCACATGCCGCATCCCTGGCTGTCGAAGCCTTGCCCAGAGCGGAGGGTGACGGTCAGGCCGCCCGGGGCAGAGTTCACGAAATTGTTCGTGATGATGCTTCCCCGCTGGTTGTTGATCTCGTAGTAGCAGTCGCTGGGTGCGCCGGTCGTCTTGTAGGTGCCGGCGGCGATCACTCGGGGTGAGGCGTCGAGGGGGCTCGCGGCGTCGCCTACGGCGAGGCCGCTGTCCTCTGGGATGGCGCGACTCGCGTAGTCGATGCCCGCTTGGAACTGCGGGCAGTAGATCTGCACGGCCTGGAGGTCCTCGTCGTACACGCCATCGGCGAAGCGTATATAGGAGGACTGTGGGTCGTTGCCGTAGTAGCTCAGGAGGTCTGAGCAGTACAGCTTGGCGGTGCTCAACGAGGAGGTCTCGCTCAGCGCCGATCCCTTCCCGGCGGCTTCTCGGGCCGCGAGGTACTTACGGTCTTGAGCGTCGGCCTCGCTTCCCACGGCGTTCATGCTTCGAAGGACGTCCCGGACGGCTGCGGAGATCTCCTTCGCGTCGGTGCTGTCCGCGAGGCCGGCCAGGATGGCACGATCGGTGCCGAGCTGTTCGAGGGCGGCGGGCTCGGCATACGATGCGGCCTCTGCTGCTCGCTCGTCTGCGTCGACGAGGTAGCGCTCTCGATTCTGCCGAGCATCGGCAAGCTCCTCAGCAGCTACCCTCTCCTGTTCCACTTCGGCCGTCACGGCTCGTGCCTCCCGGGCCTCCTCGGCAGCCTGTACCTCACGTGCCTGCGTCATCAGTGAAACAGTCGTCCCTGCAACGAGAGCCAGCACCAGCAGACCCACAACACCGGCGGACAGAAGTCGACGCTTCCTTGTGCGTCCAAGCGCATCCGCCACAGAGCGAAAGAACCTCTGGACCCGCTCGAGAAACGAGCCGCGGGGCTGCCCGGGCGGAGAGAGACGCTGTTGCGGGGGGAGCGGGTCGTGGGTCACAACCCGAAGCATAGGATCGGCCCCGCCCACGCCATGCCACTCGAACGGGGCCAATCCGTCTCTTAGGACGGTCGCTAGGGAAGCCGTGGTCGACCCGCGGTGCAAACGTAAGGGACCTCGCTTCGCTCCCGCACCACGGGTGTCTTTCGCCACGCGGGCCCGGCAAGACGTAGCGTCAAAGCCGCCCTACCGCGGCCAGTGAGGCGCTGCCTCCTCTAGCTTTACGGCGACGACTGCACATCTGCGGTGGCCACTCAACCGCAAGCCGCATTCTATAACTGCCTGAAATATGTCAAGATCAGACATGAGCTGGTGGAACACCCTTTGGTGCTGGTTGACGACAAACAGCGCCCCGGTCGAGGCCACGGCCACCGCGATTGCAGCGATCGTGGCCATAGTTGGTATCGCTGTAGCTGTGTCGGATTCGGGCGCACGGAGTCGCCCAGTCGTCATCGCCTTGTTTCGCCGGGCCGAGCACAACTACTTTGCTATCGACTTTGTGTTGCGGAACTACGGTCCCTCGATGGCGAAAAATGTCACTGTAACCTTCGACCCCCCAATTACTGCAGATCGCTCAGACGGAACCACCGGCTACCTCGTTCCTCGGCGGTATAGCAAGGCCATCAGCGCCCTCGCTCCAACGCAAGAGATGTCTAATGCCTGGTTTCTTCCGCACGTTGGTAGCGGAAATGTCGTAATCGGTAACCGTACCAGCTTACCAGATTCGGTTCAGGTGACAGTTTCATATAAAGGGAACAGGTTGCGTCGTTATACCGACATTTTCAATCTCGATCTATCAATAGTCAAGGAGGACTCTACCTCGGAGTCCTCGACGTCCTTACCTGGGAGAATTAAGTCAGTTGACGGTTCTCTCAAAACAATCGCCGAATCCCTAAAAAAGATGGCAAGTTCAGACTTCGGGCCTCCGCCCCTCGACCTTCGAGGCGTGATCAGACAACTATTTAAGAGGTGATGGCTACCTTCGCTGGACTCAACGCTGGACTGGTCTATCGAGATACGCGACGTCAACGGAGGTGCGGTAGAGCGAGAGCCGCCGACCCCGTCCAGTCCGCGTACTGCGGCCGGCGTCTAATCGAACTTCATCCCGTCCAGCGCTACGCGGATGCGGTCTTGGTGCTCGGCCTCAGCGTTGGCCTGCCGTTGTTGCTCGCGCTGTTCGGCGGCCTGAGCTTTTCGTTCCCACTCATTTGCTTCCATGACTACCTCACGAACGGTGTCAAGGTGGAGCTGTGCCACTTCTTCAACGGTTGTGCCGTCTAGAAGGATGCGGTCGCCAGATACAGAAGCGATGCCCGGGCGGTGCATAGTCGAGAACAGGCTTCCATTCCAGGTCCGTACGAAGTACGTAGCCCAGTTCCGTGACGGTTGCCTAGATAGCCGCAACGGTACGAGGTAAAGCGCGCTCCCTCGAGTTCCATCATTCCTCGGGCGCCCCAATCCCTTTTCGTCGACGCCCGTGACCCGGATAGGAGCATCCGCCGGTTCGCCGTCGATGGATCGCAGCCGAGAGGGCGAGTGAAGGCGCCGCGACGGGATCGCTCGCGCTGGCGCCAGGTGCCGCTTGATGCTGGAGGCTAGGCGCTCGGTCGCTTGGTTAACGTCTTGCCCGTGTACATCCACATAAAGCTTATCTTTCAAGCTCGCAGGCATCTCTACCTGGTCAATGCGAACCGGTAGGACTTTCACGCCGCTCTGAGCGATCTCGCCCGTCATAGCGAGCGAAACTTCTTTCTGGCACCACGGACTTGTGACGCTGTTCTTGCTGATGAGGGCAACGACGAAGTCGATTTGGTCGAGTGCCGCGCTGACGCGCGCCACAATGCTGTCCCCCACCAGCAGTTCGCCCTCATCCCGCCACACGAAGTAGCCGAGCTTCTCGAGACCATCTTGCAGACCCGCGGCCAACCGCTTATCGGCGTGCTGGTAGCTGATGAACACACTGGCTACAAAATCGGGAGACGTCATAGCACTGAGGATAGATCTAGGCTCAGTCGCCCACGCGAAACCCGGTTGGTGGACGGCCGCACGCGGTCCGGGTCAGCACCTCGTGGACTGCCTGCGCCCTGTGGCCCGACGGTGCGGGGACGCCACAGCCATGTCCGCCGTCCGCTCCGCGTCCGCAGACGGAGCCCCTACCGGACCACCCCGGTGATCGACACGTCCATGAGAAGGTCGAGCATGGCTCCAGACCTGCAGCGCTGGCGGGCGATCCTGAGCGCACCTCCACCAGCCGCATGTGCGCCGGACCGGTCTACCGCCGACCGCGTGAAGCCAACTACAGCCCGTAAAAAGTGATTGCCCCGGCGCGCCGACGCATGATTGCGTCCCGTCCGGGGCTTACGGATGACAGGCTAACACGCGATCGCCCACGCGGCCTCATGGGTTGCAACACCAGGAGGTTCCGTGCAGCCCGTTGATCCAGCCACCCTGACTTCGCTGCCTCAGACCATCGGGGTCGACCGGTTGGCCCCGTACTTGACTGCACAGCAGGGGGTGGCCGCGGAGGCCATCCGCTTGTACGCCTGGAACGTTGAGGCGTCAGCAGCGTTGCTCGGCGCCTACGCAGCGCTCGAGGTCGGCCTTCGTAACGCCATGCATGACCAGCTCGGCGCAAGCTTCGGGCAGGCCGATTGGTGGGATGTCGCGCCGCTCAGCTCCGGCGACCTGGATCAGATTGCCGAGGCCGAGGGCTATCTCGATAAGCGCAAGGGTGTCGGTAACTGGGGGGCAGGGCACGTCGTCGCGGAGCTCAAGACCTCGTTCTGGGAAGGCCTACTCGTGAACCGGTACCACGCAGCGTTGTGGAACAAGGGCCTCGACGGCGCGTTTAAGCACTACACCGGTCGGCGTGCAGATCTCCGCACGCGGATGGAGCGCCTGCGACTGCTGCGCAATCGAGCCGCTCACCACGAGCCGATCTTTGCGCGCGACCTAGCAGTCGACCACCGGTTCATGTGCGAGCTGGCCGGCTTCGTATCGCTCGATCTGAAGGTGTGGATCGAGTCCCACTCTCGCTTGGCGGGCGTCATCGCAAGCCGAGCTTCGACCGTGACCGGCAGCAGGCCGTCGCGGTTCTAGCAAAGAGACCAGCGGAGCTCCCCACACGGTAGGCCGTCCGGGATGATCAGCAAGTGACAGGTACCGATTCCGAAGCCGCTACGCCCAAGCCGCAGCGCGAACCTGCGGTCCTCGTTGGACTGATCATGGCTAGCTTCAATGCGCCAGGTGCTCGCTCCCCGCTCTCCGTAGACGAAGAACTGGCCGTTAGCGTCTCCCAGGACTGGCAGGCGCTGAGCTCGTGGGGGGTTCCCTACGAAGTAAAGGGGATGGTCGCCGGTGTTGAAGCTGGTCGACTCAGCGAGCTGATCGGGCTTGCCGGCGCAACAGGTGAGTACCTGGGGTTGGCAACCACAGCTAGTCGGGATCTCGGTCGATGGCTTGCTGCCGCTGCCGGTGACTACCACTGGGGGTTCGGGACCAGGGCAGCGACAGAGCGCCTTGTCGGATACCTCCACGCTGCCTCACACCACTTTGGGAACGTCACGTTGCGCGCGATGCTGGTGCATCCTCATGCCGACAGCATGCTCAAGAAGCGTGAGAGAGACGAGCTCACAACGAACCCCAGCACGGACCCGATATGGCGGCCGTACTCACGTGCGCACGCCTCGTTCCCTGCGCTTAACCGTGATCAGGCACGGCGGCTTTGTCGGGAGGCGCGTCTGCACTCTCCGTCGGCGCTGACCGACCTGGCCGAGGCGCTGAGGAGCGTGACAGCGGACGATGTATGGGAGGCGATGGTGCGTCGCCGTAACGACGAGTACCACCGGTGGCGAGTCCAGTCCGTTCCGGGTGCAGATCCGGCAAGCACCCCATGGCAGCAGGACGGCGAGAGTCGCATGCTCGAGATGCACCAACCCTCAGCGGCTCCCTTCGATCCTGCCGACACCATTCGCCTCGCGGAGGAGGCGCGATACAACCTAGGGGTCCTCACCAGAGCGATGGGCGCCTGGTACGACGTATGGGAGCGCAGCAAGGACGATTTGATAGACGTCGAGTTCTAGAGCCCCAGACGCGCCGGTTGTCGACGCCTCACGACCGGAATGCGCCAAGGTGAGCGCAGCGCCAGCCCGGGGAGTGACGTCCCTAAGAGGCTGTGCGTGGCGGTCAGATGAGTGTCACTGCGTTGCAGCCGACGCAGCGGTGCGACTTCCAACCGCGCGTACTCATCTCGATCAGCACACCTCCACATCGAGCGCAGTGTGCGGTCGGGTCGGCGCTCGTTCTCCGAGCGATGAGTCCTCTCTGCTGCTCCGCCAGGCGGTCGGGGGTGAAGTGCTCGGAGAGGTCAGACCGCTCCGCGAAGCGGCGCATAGCGACGGTGAGATCCCGCTCGATCTCGGCGAACAGTGCGGTTGCGTTCTGGCACTCGTGCATCATGGCCTCGCGTCCCGACCAGGACGTAGCGTCCACGGCGTGATCCCAGAAGAAGTGGTGGGTGAGTCCGTTCCTGATGGTCAAGGCGAGGTGTAGGCGCTCACGGAGGGAGTCGTCGTCCTCGAAAAAGGGCTTCAACTGTCCGATGAGTCTGCCGAGCATGCCCTTGAAGTGCGTCGCGCTTGCAGCGTCGAGGTCGTCCAAACTTTGGAACTGCCCGTCGGCAAGCTGTGCCCCGACTAAGGCGTTCTTAACCGAAGCTTCCATTACTTGGGCCTGGTACATTGCGAGGCCGTAAACGGCGTACATCTGCCTCACGTGGTGGTCCTCCGGGGTGATGTCCTCTTGCAACATTGCTCCGCACGCCCTGTCCTACTTGCAAGTCGACTTGACGTCGTGGTTTGCCCAGTTGGCGATCCCTGCCCAGACCTGTGCGCCTCTACGCGGCGAGGTAGACCGACTGCAGAGAGGCCCGCCCCGTCGACGAGTGCCGGTGGGTTCCTCTAGGTGCACCGGTACACGTGGCAGCGCTACTGGAAGCTCTGCTGCTCTTCGGGCTGGGGCCGCTCTGCCTGCGCGGGAGTGGCGCGGTCGGTGGGCTCCTCGTTGCCCGCGCTGAGCACTTCATCGACCCGTCCTCGGATCATGGCTCTCCGCGCCGCGAAGTAGGCCAGGATCCCTAGGGCTGCGCTGAGGATGCCTAGGATCCAGAGCCCTGAGGCGAACAAGGTTGCACCCCCGAAGAGGAGGATCGGCGCGGCGATCATGTAGGGGGTTTGTGGCTTCACGTCGTGAGGGTACCTCGCACGGTGACGCGAAGACGAGAGGGGTCTCCCGGGCCTATACATAACATAATCGTCATTATCAGCGGTCGAGGAGCTCGGTGCGAGGGACACCCACCCCCGCAGCGTCAGGCCGCGGCCCGCTCCGCGAGCATGAGGACGAGCATC
>NZ_JAVCVL010000200.1:0-4773 GCF_032917815.1 Clavibacter sp. MX14-G9D
GGGCTCCCTCCTCGTCGTCGGCCCGCTGCAGGCGGCGGGCGGGGACGGCGCCGTGACCTACGCCGACTACCGCGGGCGCCGTCGCGCCGCGCACCGGGTGGTGGAGGAGCTCGACCGGCTGTGGGCCGAGGCGGACGCTCGCGCGGCCGCGGGCCGTGCACCCGCCCACGCGTGGCACGGCGTCGGGACGGGAGCGGCCGCCATCGCCGCGGGGATCGTCCTCGACGAGCTGGCGGCGCACCTCGCGGGCGGCGGGCATCCGGGCATCCGCCACGAGCACACCATCGAGCTGGCCACCGGGCTCGTCGAGCGCCATCCCGTCCTCCCCCTGCCGGTGGACCTGGCCGAGCCGCCCGCTCCGGCACCCGGCTCCGTCGCACCCGCGCTCGTCGAGGGCGCGCTCGTCGAGGGCGCGCGGTGAGCCGCGGCACCGTCGCCGGGCTGCCGCTGATCGCGTCCGACGGCTGCGCGCTCGTGCTCGACGCGCACGTGCCCGAGGGCGCGGGCGATCCCGACGGGATCGGCCGCGTGCCGTGCGTGGTGACGCGCACCCCCTACGGGCGGTCCGCGCACCTGGCCGAGGGACGCGGCTGGCGCGAGCGCGGCCTCGCCTACGTGGTGCAGGACGTCCGCGGACGCCACGACTCCGACGGCAGCTGGGCCCCGTATCGCGGGGAGCGCGAGGACGGCGCCGCCCTCGTCGACTGGATCACCGCCCAGCCCTGGAGCGACGGCCGCGTCATCGCGTACGGCGGCTCCTACGCCGGGTCCACCGCCTGGGCGATGGCGGTGGAGCGCCCCGACTCCGTCTGCGCGGTCGTGTCGCTCGGGCCGTCGATGTCGCTCGCGCGCACGAAGTTCGGCGGCGGCGGGATCCTCCGCCTGGCCGAGCACGCGTCCTGGTGGCTCGAACGCGGCGACGCCCGCACGAGCCGCGACGGACTCGCCGCGCGCGTCTTCCGCGAGCGGCCCGGCCTCCTCCGCCACCTCCCCGTCCTCGACCTGCCGCGCGAGATGGGCGCGCACCTGCCGTCCTGGGCCGGGATCGTGGAGGACGGGGCGGCCGCCCGCACGGGGGAGGAGATCACGCCCGCCGAGCTGGCCGGCCTCTCCGCCGCGACGCTGCACGTGGGCGGCTGGCACGACCTGCTGCTGGCCGAGACCCTCGAGCACCACCGCGTCGCGGGATCCGCCGTGCCCGGCACGCCGTCGCATCTCCTCGTGGGGCCGTGGGAGCACGACCTCGTCGCGAGCTCCTCCGGCCGCGTCGGCGACCTCGACCACGGCGACGATGCCGTCGTCCCCTGGGGCCGGATGCTCGTCGAGTGGATCGGCGACGCCCTCGCCGGCTCCCTCCCGCCCCGCCGCGCCGACGTGCACGTGCGCCACGCCGGCTGGGAGCGGCACGTCGACTGGCCGCCCCCGCACGCGGCGACCCGCGTGGCGTGGAGCGCGGGCGGGGTGCTCGCCTTCGTCCACGACCCGCGCGACCCGCGCCCCTCCCGCCACCCGGGCGTCGATCGGCGCGCCCTCGCCCTGCGGCCCGACGCCGTCCGGGCCCGCACGCTCCCGCTCGCCGCGCCGCTACGGCTCACCGGGGACGCGTCGGTGGAGCTGACGTCCGCGTCGGACGCACCCGGCGTGGACTGGATCGCGCGCCTGATCGCCCAGGAGCCCGACGGCGCCGAGCAGGAGCTCGCGGTGGGGGAGACGACCGCGACCGGCCCGCACGCCGGTCTCCGGCTCACCATCCCCCTGGGTCCCGTGGCCGCGCTCCTCGCGCCCGGCACCCGGCTCGTCGTGGAGCTCGCGGGCGCCGACGCCCCGCGGCTCGCGCGCAACCTCGGCGGGCCTCCCCACGACCGGTACGCCTCTCCCCGGCAGGCGCCGGTGCGGCAGGCCGTTCGCGTCGACGCGGCGACGCCGCTCGTGCTCGTGCTGCCGATCGGAGCGGGGGCCGCGCCCCACGCCGACGACGTCAGCACCGGCGCGATCCAACCGCCGACGGAGCATGAGGACGCGCCGCCCGCCGAGGGAGCGGCGTCGTGAGCGTCCACGACCTCGTCGACGCCCGCACGGGCCTCGTCACCTCCCTCGCGCGCCAGCCGGCCGACCCCCGGCTGCCGTTCGCCTGGGTGGGGCACGGCGCCACCGTGTCCCGCGCCGACAGGTTCGCGCCGTGGCGGGCCGACGGCTTCGGCTTCGGGGCGTCGGCGGGGGACCCGGTCCCGGCACGGCTGGCGGCGTGCGGCGAGGCCGTCGAGCGGTACTGCGGCAACGCGGTGCCCGAGCGGCTGACGCGCGGATCCCACGCCTCGCTCACCGCCCGCGGCCTGCGCCCCGTGGACCCCGACGACCTCGCGCTCTACTCGCCCGGACAGCACGCGGCTCCCGGCTTCCCGTTCCGCCCCTTCACGCGCCACGACGATGTGCTCTGGGCGGACGGCACCGACCTGCACGACGGCGGCCCCGTCCTCGTGCCCGCGTCGCTCGCCTGGCTCGACTTCGTGCACGGCCCCCGCGCCCACGAGGTCCCGCGCCACTCGCTGGCCTACTCGGGCATCGCGGCCGGCACGGACCGGCACATGGCCGAGCGGAACGCGCTCGAGGAGCTGTGGGAGCGCGACGCGTGCGCCGTCTGGTGGGCGAGCGGCGCATCCACGCGCGCGCTCGACGACGGCGGCCGGATCACGGGAGCGCTCGGCTGGGCGGAGGACCCCGCGACGCCGCCCGTGCGGATCCGGCTCCTCGAGGTGCCGTCCGAGTCGCCCGCGCCCGTGGTCGCCGCGTTCCTCGAGGAGGAGCACCCCGACGGATCCCGGCTGGTGGCCTTCGGGAGCGCCTGCCGGAGCACCCCCGAGCACGCCGCGACGAAGGCGCTCGTGGAGGCGCTCGGGCTGCTCCAGCTCACGCGTCAGCTCGTCGACCCCGCGAGCGAGGTGTGGCGGGCGGTCCGCGCGGGCGGCATCGAGGCGCACGTCTTCCTGCCGTACCGGGCGGATCGGCGCTACCGCGACGACGTCGGTCCCGGGTACTCGCGCCTCACCGACCTGCCGCCGGTCGCGCAGCTGCACCTCGATCCGCGGATGAACGGCGGGCACCTCGACCGGCTCCGCCCGACGGCCACCGCATCGCTCGACCGCCTGCCGCGCATCGACGCCGACGGGGCGATGCCCGTGCACCTCGAGGCGCTCGCCCGGCTCGGCCTGCGCGCCGTCTCGGTCGACCTCACGACGCCCGACGTCCGGCTCACCGGGCTCGAGGTCGTGCGCGTCGTGGTGCCGGGGCTCGTGGGGAACGGGCCGCCCGCGTACCCGCTGCGCGGGTCCGACCGCTACCTCGACGTGCCGCGACGGCTCGGGTTCGACCGCGTCCCCGCCTCCGTCGACGACCTCGTCCCCGACCCGATCCCCCTGGCATGAGAGGCCCGATGCACCCCGACCCCGCCGCCCCGCTGACGCCCGCCGCCCTAGTCGACGCCCGCACCGGGATCGTCCGCCGCATCGAGCCGCGCGCGACGCCCGCGCACTTCCCGCCCGCCTTCGCGCTCGCCCACGCCGTGCTCGCCGACTCCGCCGCCTCCTGCGGCTGGGCGTCCGACGCCTCGGGCGCGGGGCACGCGTTCGCCGACCCGGACGCGGTCCTCGGCGCGGCGGTCGGCGAGGCGGTCGAGCGGTACTGCGGCAACCTCGTGCCGGCGGGCCTCGCCCGGGCCTCAGCGGACGACCTCCGCGCGGAGGGCCGTCCGGTGCTGGATCCCGCCGCGCTCGCGCTCTACTCCGCCGCGCAGCACGCGGGCGGCCGGCTGCCGGTCGTGCCGCTCGACGCGAGGACCGTCGTCGACTGGGCCGAGGGGGAGCGCCTCGGCACGCAGCCCGGTCGGGCGGGGAGCGGGGATCCCGTGCTCGTGCCGGCGTCGCTCGTGTGGGTCGCGCACGCGCTCCTCGTGCCGCCCGCCGTCCACCCGATCATGCAGGCCGGCCTCGCGACCGGCCGCTCGGTCGCGGAGGCGCGCTGGGGCGGCCTCTGCGAGGTGCTCGAGCGGGAGGCGATGACCCGCGCGTGGACGGACGGCGCGGGCTTCGAGGAGCTCGTCGTCCCCCGGGCGCTGCACGACCTCGCCCGCGGGCCCGCCGACGCCCTGTCCTGCCGGTGGCTCCTGCTCCCGTCCGAGGCGGGACCACCCGTCATCGGCGCGCTCCTCCGCGACGCCCGCACCGGGTACCTCACCCTGGGCATGGCCGGCGGCGGCCGGCCGGTGCGCGCCGCCCGCAAGGCGCTGGGGGAGGCGCTCCAGCTGCAGCTCTTCCAGGCCGACCTCGACGATCCCGCGGGTCCGTACATGGCCGCGGCCCGGCTCCCGGGGAGCCCGCTGAAGCCCTGGCGCGCCGACCGCGCCTACCGGCTCTCCTACCGGCCGGACCTGGCGGACGTCGTCGACTACGGCTGCCACCTGCAGCTGCACCTCGATCCCGTGCTCCAGGCGGCGTTCCTCGACGAGCTCGACCGGTCCATCACGGGCCGCCGGGAGCTCGCGGACGTGACCGACCGCTGGGACGGGCCCGCGCGCCTGCCCGAGCTCGTCGCGACCCTGCGCGCCGCGGGGCGCGAGGTGCTCGCGGTCGACGTGACCCTGCCGGAGGTCCGGCGCGCGGGGCTGCATGTCACGCGCGTCGTGGTCCCGGGGCTCCGCTCGAACGCGCCCCACGCGCTGCCGTTCCTCGGCGGGCCGGCGCCCCCCCCCCCCCCCCCCCCCCGCCCCCCCCCCCCCCC
>NZ_JAVCVL010000201.1:0-4696 GCF_032917815.1 Clavibacter sp. MX14-G9D
CCCCCCCCCCCCCCCCCCCCCCCCCCGCCCCCCCCCGCCGCCCGCCCCCCCCCCCCCCCGCCGCGGGGGGCGGCGCGGCCCCCCGCGCGCCGCCCCCCCCCGCCACGAGCGCCAGGGCGACGACGAGGGCGTCCTCGACGGACGCGGTGCGGGCGTCGAAGCGCGCCGCCGGGATCCCCGCGTCGAGGCGGTCCGCGGCCTCGGCGACCCGCCCGGTGAGCCGAGCGCCGTCGGCGGCGAGGAGGCCGACGAAGGCGGACGCGGGAGCGCCGGAGGCCGGCTGGCCCGTCGGGGACGCCTGCGCGGCCCCCGCGGGTCGTGGACCGAGGTCGGAGGCAGGGGAGGCGGGTGCGGAGGAGGTCATGGCGGCGGCCCTTCGGTCGACGTGCGCGGTGCGGGTGCGGCGGTCCGGGGGATCCGGGCGGCCGGCGGGCGACGGGGCCGACGGGCGGCTCCGCGGGTGGCGGGCGCACCGGGTCGACGCCGATCCGGTGCGTGCCCCGAGCGTCACCCGACCAGGTGAACGACCGGTGTCGCGCATCCCGCCTCCCGGCCAACGCGACCCGGCGGGGAATCGCCGCGACCCGGCGGGGGTCCCCGCGGATCGTCGGCGGGCACTCGCGCGGATCGTCTACAAGTCGTAGAATGGAGGCGTCGCGATGGAGCCTCGAACCGCACGATCCGCCCTCCACAGGAAGCGCAGCCGGTCGCCATGACACCGCACCCCGCCCCCGTCGAACACCCGCATCCCGACAGCCGCCGCCCGGGCGCCGGCGCGAGCGGGGCCCCCCGGTGAACGAGCTGCTGGACCCGCTCGTCCTCTCCCGCTGGCAGTTCGGCCTGACGACCGTCTACCACTTCCTCTTCGTCCCGCTCACGATCGGCATGGCCTTCGTCTGCGCGATCTACCAGACGGCGTGGGTGCGCACGGGTCGGCAGCACTACCTGCGGCTCACGCGCTTCCTCGGCCGGATCTTCCTCATCAACTTCGCCATGGGCACCGTCACCGGCATCGTGCAGGAGTTCCAGTTCGGCATGAACTGGTCCGAGTACAGCCGCTTCGTCGGCGACGTCTTCGGTGCGCCGCTCGCGCTCGAGGGCCTCCTCGCCTTCTTCCTGGAGGCCTCCTTCATCGGCCTGTGGATCTTCGGCTGGGACAAGCTGCCGAAGCGCCTCCACCTGGCGACCATCTGGGTGGTGTCGATCGCGTCGATCCTCTCGGCGTACTTCATCCTCGCCGCGAACGCCTTCATGCAGAACCCGGTGGGCTACCGCATCGACGAGGAGCGGGGGAGGGCGGAGCTCACCGACATCTGGGCGCTGCTCACCAACAAGGTCGCCCTCGCCGCGTTCCCGCACACGATCTTCGCGAGCTTCATGAGCGCGGCCGCGGTCATCATCTCCGTCGCCGCCTGGCACCTGTCCCGCAACCAGCACCTCGACACGATGATGCCGGCGATGCGCTTCGGCATGTGGTTCATGGTCGTCTCGGGCGCGCTGACCATCCTCTCCGGCGACCAGCTCGGCCTCGCGATGGTGCAGACGCAGCCCATGAAGATGGCCGCGGCGGAGGCGCACTACGACACGTCCTCGGGCGCCGCCGCGTCGTTCTCCGTGTTCACCTGGGGGACGCCGGACGGCTCGAGCGAGCTGTTCTCCATCCGCATCCCGTACCTGCTCTCGTTCCTCTCGACCCACACGCTCGACGGCACGGTCGAGGGCATCAACGACCTGCAGGCGCAGTACGTCGCGAGCTACGGCCCCGGCGACTACACGCCCACCATCTGGGTCACCTACTGGGCGTTCCGCTGGATGATCGGCTTCGGCATGGCCGCCATCGGCGTGGCGGTCGCGGGCCTGTGGCTCACGCGCCGCGGCCGGGCCATCACGCGGCCGTGGATGTGGCGGGTCGCCATCTGGGCGGCCCCGCTGCCGCTGCTCGCCATGACCGTCGGGTGGATCTTCACGGAGATGGGCCGCCAGCCCTGGATCGTGTTCAGCCTGCTGCAGACGGCGTCCGCGGTGTCCCCGAACGTCACCGGGGTCCAGGTGCTCATCTCGCTCATCGCCTTCACCCTCGTCTACGGCTCGCTCGCGGTGGTGGAGCTCCGGCTCATCCTGAAGGCCGCCCAGCGGGGACCGGAGCCGGAGCAGGCGCCCGACCCGGAGACGGGCGAGCTCGTGCGGGAAGCGAGCGTGTACTGACCATGGACCTCCCCCTCCTCTGGTTCGGCGTCATCGCCTTCCTCTTCGTCGGCTACTTCGTGCTCGACGGCTTCGACTTCGGGGTGGGCATGAGCCTGCCGTTCCTCGCGAAGGACGACACCGACCGGCGCGTACTCATCAACGCCATCGGGCCCGTGTGGGACCTCAACGAGACGTGGCTCATCGTGGCGGGTGCCGCGCTGTTCGCGGCGTTCCCCGAGTGGTACGCGACGCTGTTCAGCGGCTCCTACCTGCTGCTGCTCGCGATCCTCATCACGCTCATCCTCCGCGGCGTCTCGTTCGAGTACCGGCACCAGGGCGCCTCGGACCGCTGGCGCGGGTCCTTCGACCTGATGATCGTCGTCGGCTCCGTCGTGCCGTCGTTCCTCTGGGGGGTCGTCTTCGCCAACGTGGTGCGCGGCGTGCCGATGGACGCGGACCACGACTACACGGGGTCCACCCTCGACCTGCTGAACCCGTACGCGCTCCTCGGCGGGCTCACCACGCTGTCGCTGTTCCTCGTCAACGGCCTCCAGTTCGCGGCGCTCAAGACGGACGGGCCGATCCGGGCGCGCGCCCGCCTGCTGTCCATGCGGGTCGGGGCGGCGACCATCGTGATCGCGGCCGCCTTCCTCCTCTGGACGACGCTCGCGCACGGGTCGGCGCTGTCGGGGCTCGTCTCGGCCCTCGCGGCCGTCGCGCTCGTCGCGTCGTACCTCGCCAACGCGCGAGGACGCGAGCGGTGGGCCTTCGGGCTCCTCGCGGCGACCATCGCGCTGGCCGTCGCCAGCCTGTTCGCGGCGCTGCACCCGTTCGTGATGCCGGCCTCGAACGACCCCGCGAACGGCCTGACGCTGGAGAACGCGTCGTCGTCGCCGTACACGCTCACGATCATGACGTGGGCCGCGGGCTTCGCCCTGCCGCTGATCCTCGCGTACCAGGCGTGGACGTACTGGGTGTTCCGGAAGCGCATCACGCGCGCCGTGATCACGCAGGCCGCCCACTAGCGCGCCGTGAAGCCCCTGGACCCGCGGCTGCTGCGCTACTCGGCCGCAGCCCGCACCATGCTCGCGGTCGGCGCGCTCGTCGGCGTCGTGCAGACCCTCGCGCTCGTCGCCTTCTGCTGGTCGCTCACGCAGCTCGTCGTGCGGGCGGTCGACGGCGCCGCCGCGGGCGCGCTCGGGCCGCTCCTCGCGCTCGCGCTGGGATCCGCGGTCGTGCGCGGCGCGGCGGCCTGGCTGCTCGACGTGGTCGGCGCCCGCGGCGCGGCGCAGGTGACCTCGGAGCTCCGGCGGCGGGCGCTGCGGGCGATCGCGGACCTCGGTCCGGCCTGGACCGCGTCCCGCAGCCGGGCGCGCCTCACCACCGTGGTGGGTCCCGGCCTCGCCGCCCTCGAGCCGTACTTCTCGCGGTACGTGCCGCAGCTCCTCCTCACGGCGCTGGCCACGCCCATCGTGGTCGCCGTGCTCCTCGTGCAGGATCCGGTCACCGGCATCACCGTGATCGCCACCCTGCCCGTCATCCCCGTCTTCATGGTGCTCGTCGGGTGGGCGACGCAGGAGGTGCAGCGGCGGCAGTGGGCGCGCCTGACGGAGCTCGCCTCCGGGTTCCTCGACGTGGTCGACGGGCTCTCGACCCTGCTCGTGTTCGGGCGCGCCCGGCGCCAGACGGCCCGCATCCGGCGGGTCACCGAGGACTACCGCGTCGAGACGATGCGCGTGCTCCGCATCTCGTTCCTCTCGGGCTTCGTCCTGGAGCTCGCCGCCTCGCTGTCGGTGGCGCTCGTCGCGGTCTCGGTCGGCGTCCGCCTCATCGGCGGGACGCTCGACCTCGAGGTGGGCCTGTTCGTCCTGCTCCTCGCGCCGGAGGCGTTCCTGCCGCTGCGGCAGGTGGGCGCGCAGTTCCACGCCGCCGCGGAGGGGGTCGCGGCCTCCGACGACCTCCTCGGGATCCTCGACGAGGAGCGGGCGCGGCGGGGCACGAGCGCCGTCGCGGCGGCGGGAGGCGGCGCACGGGACGCGGCCACGGACGACGCGACGGCCCACGCGCCCGGCGGGGACGCCCTCGTGATCCGCGACCTCGCCGTCTCGCTCGGGGACGCACCCGTGCTGGGCGGCCTGTCGGCCCGGTTCCCGCGCGGGCGCATCACCGCCGTGACGGGACCGAGCGGGGCCGGGAAGACCTCGCTCCTGCGGGCGCTGCTCGGGCAGCTGCCCGCCACGGGTGCCATCGGATGGGTCGGCGGGGACGTCGGCGCGGGATCCGCGCCCCGGGCCCTCCGCCCGGGGGAGATCGCGTGGTCGGGGCAGCGGCCGGGTCTCATGGCGGGCACGGTCCGCGAGAACGTGGCGCTCGGCATGGCCGATCCCGACGAGGCGCTCGTGCGCCGCGCGCTCGCGCTCGCCGCAGCCGAGGGCATCGACCCCGACCTGCGCCTCGGGGTGGGCGGGCAGGGGCTGTCCGGCGGGCAGGCGCAGCGCGTCGCCGTCGC
>NZ_JAVCVL010000202.1:0-4690 GCF_032917815.1 Clavibacter sp. MX14-G9D
CCCGCCACGTCGACGAGCTCTCCGGCGGCCAGCGCCAGCGGGTCTGGGTCGCGATGGCGCTCGCCCAGCAGACGCCCGTGCTGCTGCTCGACGAGCCGACGACGTTCCTCGACATCGCGCACCAGATCGAGCTGCTCGACCTCCTCGCCGACCTGCACCGCGACGGCAGCACCATCGTCGCCGTGCTGCACGACCTCAACCACGCCGCCCGCTACGCCGACCACCTCATCGTGATGAAGGACGGCCGCGTCATCGCCGCCGGGGCGCCGCGCGACATCGTGACCGCCGAGCTGGTCGAGGAGGTCTTCGGGCTGCCCTGCCTCGTGATCGACGACCCGGTCTCGCACACGCCGCTCATCGTCCCGCGCGGCGGCCGCTGGGCCTGACCCCCGACGAGTGCAGCCCGGCTTCGGGAGGCTCCCGGACGGTGGATGAGAAGAGGTGGCGCCGAGGCCTCCTGTTCGCCTTCTGCCCCCGGATCGCCCAGGAGCACTGGCTTCCTTCGTGATGCGGGCTCTGGTCAGAGCAGACCGTCTGCATTGTCATCCGTACAAGGAGTGCAGCAGTGCAAAGGATCTCCCTCATCGTGGCCACCTCGATCGTCGGAGCATCGACACTGACCGGCTGCTCCTCCCTGCAGCCGACGGGAAGTGCTGTAGATGCCACGGCGGCCTCCGCGCCGTTGCGAACAGACGTCCGTGCGATCGTCGACCGGGCTCCTGAGCAGGCGAGGTTCACGGAAGATGCTTCGCTTTCGCACGCGCAAGTGCTGTCCCGCCAAGCGGTCATCGACTCGGAGTACGGCGTGGGTGAGCGCCTGTCGAGCTCTGACGCGGAGTTCATCCGCATGTACGCGGATCCCATCTCCTCGACAACGCCGGCTCACACGGCGCAGGATGTCGCCGACGTTCATCATTCCCATGCCGCAACCTCGGCGAGAACGCCGATCGCGACTCCGGCCTCCACGAATTCCTTCCACCGGTTCAACTCCGGTGCTGGTGGTTCGGGCACGGTGGGCGGTTCCCAGACCATGGACTTCTCGGACGATCCGTCCAATATCACGGGGCATCGGTCGGCGCGATGGAGGGCGTCTGGGTCAGCAGCTGTGACGAGCATCACGGCCACGGAGCACGTTCGTGTGCACGGACTCATCGGTGGGAGTGGAATCGGAGTGGCGCATGCTGCGGATCCGAGCGGCACGGTGGATGGTCGAATCGATGTACCCCGTGCATCTCGTCGTCACCGCCCTGATCATCGCGGCGGTGGTGGTGGCCGTCATCGCTGCGGTGAAGCGGCTGAGACGCCGCGGCCGCTGATTCCCGCGGCCCATCGATCAGGGCCTCGATTGGCGGGTGTCGGAGAGGCAGGGCAAGCAGATGGCCGCGGGGGTCAGGCCGCCGCGGGCACCTGCTGCGCGATCGACACCATCCAGTCGATGCCGTAGCGGTCGGTGCACATGCCGAACTGGTCGCCCCACGGCGCCACCTCGAGCGGGAGGACGACCGTGCCGTCGGCCGTCAGGGCGTCCCACCAGCCGCGCAGCACCGGCTCGTCGTCGCCGGAGAGGGAGAGCGTGATCGCGGATCCGCTCGGCACGCCCATCGTCGCGGGGGTGTCCGACGCCATGAGCACGAAGCCCGTGCCCGAGGTCAGCTGGCCGTGCATGACCTTGTCGACCTCGGCGGGGTCCGTGCTCATGCCGCCGTCGCCGAACGTCGTCGTCTCCACGTCGCCCCCGAAGATCCCCTGGTAGAAGCCGAGCGCCTCGGCGGCCTGGTCGCGGAAGGACAGGTAGGGGTTCATGATCGCGGACATGGCGACGCTCCTCGGGTGACGGATCCGCGCGGTCGCGCGGACCCTGGTGGGACCCGATCCTGGCCCGGCCGGCCCCGCACCGCACCGTGACGCGACGTGAGGGTGCCGCCGACGGTCCGCGGGTCGCGGGTGCGGCGGCCGCGCCTAGAGGCCCTGGATCCGGATCCCCGCGTCGTCGTCGACGCTCACCCGCCAGCTGACGCTGAACGGGACGTCCTCGTCGAGGTCCTCCACGCTCCCGTCGTAGAGGGAGCGGACGGGCACGTCGATGTGCGCGGTGCCGACGGTGGACGGCACGACCCAGTCGAGGTCGGCCGGGTCGTCGCTCGCGGGCTGCAGGGCGATCTCGGGCATCGCCGTCATGCTCCACACGGGCGGCGCGGTGATCCGGTCGCGGATGGACTTCCCGAACGGGCAGCCCGACGGGTACAGGACGGACTGCGTCGTGCACTCGGTGAGGTACGCCTCGACCTCGGTGCGCACCGACTCCACGAGCTCGTCCGTGGGCTCCGCGTCCACGCGCGCGGGCACGACGCCGCCGGGCTCCGTGATGGCGACGTCGACCTCCTCCGCCTCGAGGTAGCGGGACGCGTGGTCGAGGGCGAGCGCGCCGGGGGCGAGCACGAGGTACGTGGATCCCGCGCCCGCGGCCGCCTCCCCGCCGGCCTCCGCCTGGACGGGCAGGCCGTTGGCCGTGAACGTCGACGCGTGGCGGAGCTCGAGGTCGATCGCGGCCACGGGGCTCGTCGCGAACTCCCACCGCGCGAAGAGCCCGAGGGCGGCGGGCAGCTCGCGCACGCGGAACGTCGTGGATCCGGGCCCGGACGGCAGCGTGTACGCATACGTGACCGTGCGCTCGCCGCCGTCCACGGGCTCGTCCGCGACGAGCTCGACGTCGTCGAGGCCGGGCAGCGCGCGGGCGTCGAGCAGCGCGCGGCTGCCCGTGTCCGGGAGGACGACGCCCGGCGTCGCCAGCGCGTCGCGGCTGTCCCCGCGGGCGAGCGCGTCGAGGTAGGAGCGCACGAAGCCGTGGGCGCTGAAGGTGCCCTGGTTGAGCGAGGCCACCGTGCCGAGGAACGCCCCCACCAGGAGCGCCGTGAGCAGGGACCACACGACGACGGCCCGGCGCAGCTCCCCGCGCGCGTCGACGGCGGGGCTCGGCATGCGGATCATCCTACGGGCGGGGGATCGACGCCTCCCCGGGCGGACGCCGGGGTAGATTCGAGTGCGCATCCGCGCGCTGCCCGCAGCCGTGGATCCGCGCACCTCCCGTCCCCGACCCGCCAGGAGCCCCGCGTGAGCACGGTCCCCCTCTCCCCGGAGCAGGCCGCCGTCTTCCAGGCCATCGAGGGCACGCGCGACCACATCTTCGTCACGGGCCGCGCCGGCACGGGCAAGTCGACTCTCCTCACGCACCTGTCCTGGAACACCGAGAAGCAGATCGTCATCTGCGCGCCCACGGGCGTCGCGGCGCTCAACGTGGGCGGGCAGACCATCCACTCCCTGTTCAAGCTGCCCATCGGCGTCATCGCCGACGAGGAGATCGAGCAGACGGGCGAGCTGCGGAAGCTCCTCAACACCATCGACACGCTCGTCATCGACGAGGTCTCCATGGTGAACGCCGACCTCGTGGACGCCATCGACCGGAGCCTCCGCCAGGCCCGGCACAAGAAGGACGTGCCGTTCGGCGGCGTGCAGGTGGTGCTGTTCGGCGACCCGTACCAGCTGGCCCCGGTGCCGGGCGACGGCGACGAGCGCGCGTACTTCGCCGACCGCTACCGCTCCATGTGGTTCTTCGACGCGAAGGTGTGGGAGGAGGCGCAGCTGCGGATCTACGAGCTCACCGAGATCCACCGCCAGCACGAGGAGGCGTTCAAGGAGATGCTGAACGCCGTGCGCCACGGGCGGGTGACCGCCGAGATCGCCGGCGTGCTCAACGCGGCCGGTGCGCGCCCGGCGCCGACCGACGGCGCCATCACGCTGGCGACGCGCAACGACACCGTGAACCGCATCAACGCCGAGGCCCTGAAGCGGCTGCCCGGTCGCTCCCTCACCGCGACCGCGGACGTGACGGGCGACTTCGGCGGCCGCACCTACCCGGCCGACGAGAAGCTCGACCTGAAGATCGGCGCGCAGGTCATGTTCCTCCGCAACGACGCCGACCAGCGGTGGGTGAACGGATCCGTCGGGGTCGTCACGCGCATCGACACCAACGTGTACGTCGAGCTCGACGGGGTCGTGCACGAGGTCGAGCCGGTCACGTGGGAGAAGCACAAGTACTCGTACTCGCCCACCACGAAGCAGCTGCGGCGCGACGTCGTGGCGGACTTCACGCAGTTCCCGCTCCGGCTGGCGTGGGCGGTCACCATCCACAAGTCGCAGGGCAAGACGTACGAGCGGGCCATCGTCGACCTGGGGTCGCGCGTCTTCAGCCCGGGGCAGACCTACGTGGCGCTCAGCCGGATCACCGACATCGACGGCCTGTTCCTCACCCGGCCGCTACGGCCGGGCGACATCATCGTGGACGAGAACGTGCGGCGCTTCATGAGCGAGGCGACGCGGATCCGCGTGACGCCGCAGGTCGCGCCCGCGAGCTGACGCGGCGAGCCGGCGGTCGGGTCCCGGGGGACGACGACGCGTCAGTGGTCGGAGTGCTCGTCCTGGATGCCGTCGAGGTCGACGGTGCTGTGCTGGCCGTGGGGCACGGCGAACTCGCCGGCGCGGGTGAGCGAGAGGGCCGGCGTGACGAGGCCGGCGACGACGAACGCGCCGACGAGCACGCCCACGAGGTAGCGGCCGCCGGTGCGCTCGGGGTCCGCGGCGGTGCCGCTCGTCGCGGCGGCGGCGCTGGTCGCGGGGGCAGCCGACGGCGTGG
>NZ_JAVCVL010000203.1:0-4674 GCF_032917815.1 Clavibacter sp. MX14-G9D
CCCCCCCCGCCCCCCCGCCTCGCGGGTCGTGCCGGCGCCGATCAGCCCGCGGCGGCGGCCCCGGCCGGGTCGACGTCCCGCTCGAGCGGCGTCGCGTCCACCGAGGTGCCCACGTGCAGGCGGAAGGCGCCGGGCTCGCGCCGCCAGCCGCCGTCCCAGTGCTGGAAGGCGCGGGCGGCGATCGCGACGGGCACCTCCGCCGACGCGCCGGCCTCCAGGTGCACGGACGCGAAGCCCGCGAGCCAGCGGACCGGACGGTCCACCGCGGACGCCGGGCGCGACGCGTAGGCCTGCACGACCTGCTTGCCCGCGCGGTCGCCCGTGTTCGTCACGGTGACGGTCGCCGTGATCCCGCCCGCGCCGTCGTCGGACACGCGGAGGTCGTCGAGGGCGTGCGTCGTGTACCCGAGGCCGTGGCCGAACGGGTAGGCGGGCGTCGCGCCGGCGCGGAGCCAGGCGCGGTAGCCGACGTGGATCCCCTCGTCGAAGACGACCCGCCCGTCGACGGGCGTGACGCTCCGGACGGGCACGTCCTCCTCCGCGGCGGGCCACGTGGTGGGGAGGCGTCCGCCCGGCTCGACGGCGCCGAGGAGCACGTCCGCGAGGGCCGCGCCGAACTCCTGGCCGCCGAACCACGCGAGGAGGACCGCGTCCACCTCCTCCCGCCAGGGCAGGAGGACCGGGGAGCCGGAGTTGACGACCACGACGGTGCGCGGGGCGACGGCGGCGACGCGCCGCACCAGCTCGTCCTGGCGGCCCGGGAGCGCGAGGGAGTCGCGGTCGAAGCCCTCCGACTCCACCTGGGCGTTCGTTCCGACGACGACGATCGCGACGTCCGCGCCGGTCGCGGCCGCCACGGCCTCGTCGAGCAGGCGCTCCGGGTCGGACTCGTCGGCCTCGAGGCCCACCGTGATGCCGAGGATGCCCGCGAGGCCGCCCGGCATGGAGGTGAGCTCGAACTCCACCCTGAGGTCCACGGGCTCGCCCGCGGTCGCCGCCAGCGCGGCCGAGATCGAGGGCGGGGACATGAGGCTCGCGCCGAGGTCCATGCCGACGGGCGCGGCGCCGTCCTCGCGGAGGAGCGCGCCGTCGGCGTACACGCGGCCGCGGCCGGTGGCGCTGAAGCCGAAGAGCACCTCGCCCGTCGTCGTCGGGGTCCAGCGGGCCGTGATCTCGATGACCGCCGCCGTGCCCGTCGGGGCGTCGCCGCCGAAGTACATGAGGGTCGTCGCCCGGCGGTCCTCCGTGAACATCTCGCTGCCGTCCGCGTCGAGGAAGCGCACGAGCGCGCCCGGCTCGCCCGTGCGGGGGTTCCGGATCTCCGCCAACGGCAGCTCCTGGATCCCCTTCTGCACGACCGCGCCGCGCGCGTACCGCACGTCGACGCCGTCGGGCAGCGCGTCGCGGATCCCGTCGAGCGGCGTGACCACGTGCTCCGGGATGACCGTCGCGCTGCCCCCGCCCTGCGTGCGCGCCTCGACGGCGTTGTGGCCGATGACGGCGACGGTCCGGAGGGCGGATGCGTCGAGCGGGAGCGCCCCGCCCGCGTTCCGCACGAGCACGCTGCCGGCCGCGGCGGCGGTGCGCGCGAACGCGACGCCGTCCTCGACCGCGACGGGGGCGGGCGCGACGGCGTCGAAGCCCTCGAGCGCGCCGACCCGGGCGGCGAGCCGGAGGAGGCGGAGGACCTTGCGGTCGATGTCGCCCTCGAGCACGCGGCCGTCGCGCACGGCGTCGAGGAGCGCGGGGCCCCACGCGCCGAGCGGGCCGGGCATCTCCAGGTCCTGCGAGGCGCGCGCGGCGTCGACGCTGCGGACGCCCGTCCAGTCGCTGACCACGACGCCGTCGAAGCCCCACTCGGAGTTCAGCGGCGTCTCCAGCAGGTCGTTCTCCGTGGAGGTCGTGCCGTTGATGGAGTTGTAGGAGCTCATGACGAGCCAGGCGCGCGACTGGACGACGGCCTTCTCGAACGCCGCGAGGTACAGCTCCCGGAGCGCGCGCTCGGAGACGACGCTGTCCGCGGTGAACCGGTCGGTCTCGTACTCGTTGGCGACGTAGTGCTTGGGGGTGGCGCCGACGCCGTTCTCCTGGACGCCCCGCACGTACGCGGCGGCGAGGTCGGCGGTGAGGAGCGGATCCTCGCTGAACGCCTCGAAGTGCCGCCCGCCGTAGGGGGAGCGGTGCAGGTTGATGGTCGGGCCGAGCACGACGTCGACGCCCTTGCGGCGCGCCTCCACCGCGGACGCCCGGCCGTAGCGGGCCGCGATCCCGGTGTCCCAGGTCGACGACAGCGCGGAGGCGGACGGCAGGTTGAGCGAGGGGGAGCGCTCGTCCCACACCTCGCCGCGCACGCCGCTCGGGCCGTCGGAGACGAGCATGCGGCGGAGGCCGATCCCGTCCACGGGCCACGTGGTCCAGAAGTCGCGGCCCGTGACGAGCTGCACCTTCTGCTCGAGCGCGAGGCGCCCGACGAGCTCCTCGAGGCGGGCGGTGTCGGGGTCGAGCGGCGTGCTCTCGCGGGGGTCCATGGGTGCTCCTTCGGGGACGTCGGCGTCGGGGCGAGTCTCCTCGCCCCGGTCGGGTGCGGGGAAGACGGGGCCGCTCATCGGACGCCCTTCACGCGGAAGGCGGCCACCGCGCCGAGGAGGCCGGCGGCGGCGCCCGCGAGGAAGAGGCCCGGGTAGCCGGCGACGGCGACGACGCCACCGGCCGCGGTCGGGACGAGCGACTGGGGCAGCGCCTGCGCGATGTTCACGACGCCGAGGTCCTTGCCGTTGTCCGAGTCGCTCGGGAGCACGTCGGTGATGAGCGCGAGGTCGACGGCGTAGAACGAGCCGATGCCCGCGCCGATCACGAGCTGCGCCGCGTAGACGACGGCGAGGCTGGGGGCGAGGGCGAGGATCACGAGGCCGACGACCGCGACGAGCGCCGCGGCGGCCACGAACACCTTGCGGCGGCCGAGCCGGTCGCTCAGCCAGCCGGCCACGAAGGTGGTCGAGACCACGCCGATCACGTTGAAGAGGGTCGCGAGGAATACCGCGTTCGCGACGTCGGCCTCGGCGACGCCGAGGTCGTCGATGAGGTAGAGCGCCAGGTAGTTCGTGGCCGTGACGGCCGACGCGGTGAGCAGGAAGCGCATGAGCCAGGCCCAGCCGAAGTCGGGGTTCCTGCGCGGGTCGAACACGAAGGACCCGAGCAGCTCGCGGACGCCCAGGGGCGCCGCGGGGCGCTCGACGAGCACGCGGTCGCGGAAGACGAGCGCGAAGGCGACCACCACGGCCACGCCGACCGCGCCGGGCACGAGCACCTGCTGCGTCGTGGTGGCGAACAGCTGCACGATGAAGGTGCCGACCACGAGCGAGCCGTTCTGCGCGACGCCGACGGCGGCGGCGACGCGTCCGCGGTTGCGCGGGCGGGCGGAGTCGGCCATGACGGCGATGAGCGCGGCGATGGCGGCGTTGAAGCAGGCCTGCACGAGCATCCACGCGCCCACCAGGGCGAGCACCGTGGTCGCCTGCGTGAGGAGGACGAGCGCGCCGTAGCCGAGGACGACGCCGCCGATGATCCAGGGGCGCCGCATGCCGAGTCGGCCGGTCGTGCGGTCGGAGAGGCGGCCCGCGAGCGGGTTCACGACGAGCGCCACGATCGCGCCGAGGCCGAGCACGAGGCTCAGCGTCCCGGCGGTCCTCCCCGGCGCGACCTCGTTCACCTTGAGCGCGAGCGACACGATGATGGGCGGCAGCAGGGCCACGAAGAGGCCGAGGAGCGCGATGGGCATCCCGATCTCGGCGCGACGCGAGCCGGGCGGGCGGACACCGTCCCGGACGCTGGGGAGGGCGCGCGACGCGCCCTCGGTGTGCTGCTCTCGGACTGCGTCGGCCACGGTGCCTCCTGGTGTCTGGCCGCCCTCGTCGGCGGCTCGGCATGACGGTAGCACGCAAAACCGACCCGCGGTAGGTATTTGCCGTCGCCCGGGATCGCTAAGGTCGATCCATGGCAGGGGCAGAGGGGCCGCGGCGGTACGCCAAGGGGGCGACCCGGCGCCGCGAGATCCTCGAGGCCGCGCTCGCCCTCATCGCCGAGCGGGGGTACTCGGCGTCGTCCCTGCAGGAGATCGCCGACGCCGTGGGCATCAGCAAGGCGGGCGTCCTCCACTACTTCGAGTCGCGCGAGGCGCTCATCGCCGCCGTGCTCGAGGAGCGCGACGCGCACTCCGCCGCCGACCACCGCGACGCCATGCCCGACGCGGATCCCGCGGACATGGTGGGCGCGCTCCTGCACGCCAGCTCCCGCAACGCCGCGACGCCCGGGCTCGTCGCGCTGTACTCCCGCCTCGTCGTGGACGCGGCGGGCGTCGAGCACCCCGCGCACTCCTACATCGCCGACCGCTACGCGCGCGTCGTGGGGGCCCTCGCCGACCAGGTGCGCGACCTCGGCGTCGAGCTCCCGGCGGGCTGGCCCCGGGCCTCCTTCCCCCGCCTCGCCGTGGCCGTCAGCGACGGCCTCCAGCTGCAGTGGAGCTACCGCCCGGACATCGACATGCGCGATGCGCTCGAGCGCTCCATCCGGGCCCTGAGCGGCGGGGCGCTCCCGCTGCCGGCCGGGGAGCGCGCCGCGACCACGACCTGACCGCGCCCACCGCCGTGAGCGCGGTCGCCGTCCGCCGTGGCCGCC
>NZ_JAVCVL010000204.1:0-4652 GCF_032917815.1 Clavibacter sp. MX14-G9D
AGATCGGGATCTCGGGCGCCCACAGCATCGGCTCGCCGCCGTTGATGAAGGGCAGCTCGTTGACGTGCATGGCGTGCAGGACCAGCTTGAGGCCGATGAACGCGAGGATGACCGCGAGGCCCTGCGACAGGTACACGAGGCGCTCGAGCAGGCCGCCGATGAGGAAGTACAGCTGGCGGAGGCCCATCAGCGCGAAGGCGTTCGCGGTGAACACGATGTACGCCTCGTTCGTGAGGCCGTAGATGGCGGGGATCGAGTCGAGCGCGAACACCAGGTCGACGAAGCCGATCGCGATGACGCACAGCAGCAGCGGGGTGACGAAGCGCTTGCCGTCGATCTTCGTGGTGAAGCGGTCGCCGACGAACTCGTCGTGCACCGGGAGGATGCGGCGGGCGACGCGCACGAACATGTTGTCCGCCGCGTTGCCGCCGTGGTCGCCCTTCAGCTGCTGGTACGCGAGCACGAACAGGAGCGCGCCGAAGATGTAGAACACCCAGGAGAAGTTCTCGATGAGCGCGGCACCCAGCGCGATGAAGCCGGCGCGCATGATGAGCGCGATGACGATGCCGATCATCAGCACCTTCTGCTGGTACTTCCGCGGCACGGCGAACCCGGTCATGATCAGCAGGAACACGAACAGGTTGTCGATCGACAGGGCCTTCTCGGTGAGGTACCCGGCGAAGTACTCGCCGCCGTAGCCCCACCCGCTCGTGAAGCCGATGCCGACGCCGAAGATCAGCGCGAGGCCGATGTAGAACGCCGACCAGCGGGCGGACTCGCCGATGGTGGGCTCGTGCGGCTTGCGCACGTGGGTGAAGAACTCGTATACGAAGAACGCGATGGTGACCGCGATCGTGATGAGCCAGGTGGTCGTGGTGATGTTCACGGGGGTCTCCGGGATGAGGCCGACGGGATATCGGGACGGCGGGTGGCGCGAGGAAGCCCCATGTTCCCATGCGGGACGCCCCCCAACCCGGGGAAATGCCTGCGCCTACGCTCGACGGCTCCTGCGCATCGGCGCGCCCGGCCCGCGCGTGCCCGGCCCGGGTGTCGCCGCCGAGGGGTCGCCGTCGAGGTCGAGCTCGACCCGGGGCGACCTGCCCGGCTCGCCACGGCCGACCACGGGCCGACCCCGGGCCGACCCCGGCCGGCGCCATCAGGTGAGGCTGGGAGCCTCGAAGGGGTAGGCCACGTACGCGAACCGGCGCGAGTCCGGTGCCCAGCTCGTGACGTTGAGGGTGCCCTGACCGCCCGGGAACGCCGCGATGTCCCGCGTGCGGTGGCTCTGCCGGTCGATGAGGCGGAGGATCACGTCGCGGTCGGCGGGATGCCCGAGCGTGCCCGGCGGGAAGCTCACGTAGACGATGTGCTCGCCGTCGGGCGACGGGTGGGGGAACCAGTTGACGCGCTCGTCGGAGGTGAAGCGGTGCGCGTCGGTGCCGTCGATGCGCATCGTGAACAGCTGGGCGTGGCCCGGCAGGTCGGATCCGCGCTCGGAGTTGTAGTACAGCCACTCGCCGTCGGGCGAGAACTCGGCGCCGTCGTCGGGGAAGCCGTCGTCGGTGAGCTGCGTGGTGGGACCCCCGTCGACGGGCACGAGGTGGATGTTCGTGGTCCACTCGCCGCGGGCGTCGACCTGGCCGCAGATGACACTGAGGACGGTGCCGTCGGGCGAGACGCCGTGCAGGTAGTTCTTGAAGCCGAGGGCCGGGTCCCGGTCCGCCGTGATGCGCCGCCCCGCGCCTCCCGCGCCGCCGTTCCACGGGACGTCGTAGAGGTGACCGTCGCGCCCGGAGACGTAGACGTGCTCGCCGTCGGGCGAGATGACGTGGTCGTTGTTGATGGGCGGGACGCCGCCGAGGTCGACCGCCTGGAAGTCGACCGCGGGCTCGGGCAGGTCCGGATCCGGCTCCTCGGCCGCGGGCGCCGGTAGCCGCCACAGGCCGCCCTCCGCGTTGACGACGAGCCACCGCCCGTCCGGCGTCCAGTTGGGGGCCTCGATGTGCAGCACGGCCGACTCGGCGACCATGCGCTCGGCGCCGGTCTCCACGTCGACCACGAGGAGGCGGGCCAGCTGGCCGTCGCGGAGCGTCACGCGGCCGATCCGGTGCCGTCGGGCCGCCCGGCCGCCGCGCCCGCCGCGCCCTCCGCGTCGTCGCGGTTCGCGGCGAAGGCGGAGTCGAAGAGGCTGTCGGGCGTCGGCCAGAGGAGGGAGCGGACCTTCGCGAGGGCGTCGGGGGCTCCGTGCAGTCGGTCCATGCCCGCATCCTCCCACTCCACCGAGATGGGGCCGTCGTACCCGATGCTGCGCAGCGCCCGGAACGCCCGCTCGAAGGGCACGTCGCCGTGGCCGACGGAGACGAAGTCCCACCCGCGCCGCGGGTTCCCCCAGCTGAGGTGCGATCCCAGCCGGCCGCCCCGGCCGTCGTCGGTGACGCGGGTGTCCTTCGCGTGCACGTGGTAGATGCGGTCGGCGAAGTCGAGGAGGAAGCCGACGGGGTCGATGCCCTGCCACATCATGTGGCTCGGGTCCCAGTTGAGACCGAAGCCGGGCCGGTGGCCGATGGCCTCGAGCGTGCGTCGGGTGGTCCAGTAGTCGTACGCGATCTCGCTCGGGTGCACCTCGAGCGCGTACCGCACGCCCTCGTCGTCGAACACGTCGATGATCGGGTTCCACCGATCGGCGAAGTCCTGGTAGCCGGCGTCGATCACCGACTCCGGCACGGGCGGGAACATCGCCACGTACGGCCAGATGCGGGACCCGGTGAAGCCGGTGACGCGCGTGACGCCGAGGCCGGCGGCCGCCTTCGCGGTGAGCTTCAGCTCCTCGGCGGCGCGCTGGCGCACGCCCTCGGCCTCGCCGTCGCCCCACACCTTCGAGCGCAGGATGGCCTGGTGCCGGAAGTCGATGGGCTCGTCGCACACGGCCTGGCCGGTGAGGTGCTGCGACAGCGCGTGCACCTGCAGGCCGTGCCGCTCGAGGATCTCGAGGCGACCCCGGAGGTAGGCCGGGTCCTCGGCGGCCCGCCACACGTCGAGGTGCTCGGCGGAGCAGGCGATCTCGAGGGCGTCGAAGCCCCAGCCGCTCGCCAGGCGGGCGACCTCCTCCAGCGGCAGGTCGGCCCACTGGCCGGTGAACAGCGCTACGGGGGTGGTGATCTGGGGCATGGCTCCCTCTCGTCGGCGGTGACGGTGACGGTGACGCGGATCCGGTGACGGCGCGTGGGATCCACGGTACACACCGGGCCGCGCGCCGCCACGGGTCGGGTTCAGCGAAAGTTCGCCGACTGCGTGCGCTGGTAGCCGGCCAGCGTGATGCCGCCGAGGAGCAGCGCCCACGCCGCGAGGAGGAGCAGCGGGACGCCGCTCGCGGCCGTGTCCTGACGGGCGGCGGCGCTCGTCAGCGCGCTCCAGGCACCCGTCGGCAGCAGGACCGTGAGGGAGGCCCAGGGCGTGCCGCTCGTGTCGCCGCCCGTGAACAGCCCGCCCGCGAACGACAGCGGCAGGTACACGAGGTTCGCGAGCCCGAGGGCTCCGCGGGCCGGGAACCAGTAGCCCATCGCGAGCCCGAGCAGCGCCATCGGCACCGCGCCGGCCAGCACGGCGAGCGCGACGGCCGCGAGCGTCGCCGCGTCGACGCGCACGCCCCCGGCGGTGAGGCCGAGCGCCAGCACCGGGATCACGAACACGATGCCGAAGACGCACGCCACCGTGAGCTTCGCGGCCAGGCGGATCCACGCGGGCACCGGCGCCGTGAACAGCCACCGCTCCCAGGGCGACTCCCGGGCCGATGCGACCCCGACGCCGAACTGGAACGTGACCGTGCCGAGCACGGAGAAGAGGACGTAGCCGAGCAGGACGCTGAGCCGCGCGCTCGGGGAACCGCCCTGCGGCAGTCCGACGACCGCGTAGATGAGCACGGGATACGCGAGCAGCGGGAGGACGAAGGCGGGCATCCGCGCGTTCTGGGCGAGCTCGCTCACCACGTGCGCGCGGTAGACGGCGAGGCGCCGGCGCGCGGTGGGGCGTGCGGGCGAGGGCCGCTCCGCCGCGGAGGCGGAGGCGGAGGCGGACGCGGACGCGGACGCGGACGCGGTCATCGGGCGCATCCCGCGGGATCGGCGGCGCCCGGGAGGACGGCACCGCAGCCCTCCTCCGAGGATGCCGGTACCCGCGGCGGCGAGGACGTGACCGACCCGGCAGCGCCGCCCGCCAGCACGCGCTCGACGATCTCGCCGAGCCCCGGCTCGACGATCGTGAGGGAGGGCCGCGTGACGGCGGCGAGCACGAGACCGGCGACCGCGTCCGACCGGTCCGTGTCGACGACCCACCGGATCCGCTCGCCCTCGCGCGGCTCCTCCCCGGGCGCGGGGACCGCACCCGCCGACCGGAGCTCGCGCGCCTCGGACGGCGTCGCGTCGAAGGAGACGCGGCGCATGCCCGCGAGCCCCCGGAAGTCGGCGGCGGTCCAATGGCCCACCACGCGCCCGTGGTCGAGGCACACCACGGTGTCGGCGAGCGCCGCCACCTCCTCCATGTCGTGCGAGGCGAGCAGCACCGTGCGCCCGGAGTCGCGGACGGCGGCGATGGCCTCGCGCACGGCGGCACGGCCGGGGATGTCGAGCGCGGCCGAGGGCTCGTCGAGCACCACG
>NZ_JAVCVL010000205.1:0-4577 GCF_032917815.1 Clavibacter sp. MX14-G9D
GGTGCCGTCACGACGTGCACGACGCGCTCCCCGACGCCCGCCACGCGACGCCGGACGACGCCGCGGGGGAGCGGCGCGGTCGCGAGCGCGAGCGACGGCAGCAGGGCGACCCCGAGCCCCGCCTGCACCATCCCCACGGCGGCCGCCGCGTTGTCGGTCTCGAAGGAGGTCTCCGGCGCGAAGCCGCTGCGCGCGCACGCGCTCACCAGGTGGCGGCGGCAGCGCACGCAGCCCGCGATCCACCGGTCGTCCGCGAGGTCGCGGAGCGCGAGCGGACCGCGGTGGCGGAGCGCCCGCGCCTCGGGGAGGACCGCCCAGAGCGTCTCGCGCCAGAGGGGGAGCGCCTCCAGGCCGTCCAGGGCGCCCGCCGCCGGGTCGTCGGGGTCGCCCGGGTACGCGAAGGTCACGGCGACGTCGGCCTCGCGGGCGCGGATCGCCGCGACGGCCTCGGGCGGCTCGGCCTCGAGGTACCCGAAGCCGAGGCCGGGGTGCGCCGCGGCGAGGCCGCCGAGCAGCCGGGGCACGACCGTGGACGACGCCGAGGGGAAGGCCGCGACGCGCACGGTGCCGGCCCGGAGGCCGCGGAGGTCGTCGAGCTCGTCGGCGGCCGCGTCGAGGGCGTGCACGACGGTCTCCGCGTGGCGGGCGAGCACGCGCCCCGCCTCCGTGAGGACCACCCCGCGGCCGGAGCGCGCCGTGACGGGGACGCCGATCCGCGCCTCGAGGCGGCGCAGGGTCTGGGAGAGCGCGGGCTGGCTGACGCCGAGCGCGGCCGCGGCGGCGGTGATCGAGCCGCGCACGGCGAGTGCGTGCACCGCGGCGAGCGCCGTCGAGTCGAGGTCGCGGGCGGTCGAGGGGGCATCCGTCATGAGCGGAGCATAACCGCGGCTTATGGGACGCATGCCCGCGGAGGGCTTGCTCCGCGCTCCCGCGCTCGTCACGCTGGGAGCATGCCGTCCCGGACCCCGACCCCCGATCCCGCACCCGCCGACGCGGGCGCCGCGCCGGTGCCCGAGGACCTCCGTGACCTGTTCGAGGCCGGCCCGGGCTACCTCTCCGCCTGCACCATGGGGCTCCCCACGCGGGAGACCGTCGAGCGCCTGCGCGCCGACCTCGGCACCTGGTCGGCCGGGGGATCCACCGCGCACGGGTACGGCGGGATCGTCGAGGGGGTGCGCGCCGAGTACGCGTCGCTCGTGGGCGTGCCGGGAGGATCCGTCGCCGTCGGCTCGCAGACCGCCTCCTTCGTCAGCGTGCTCGCCGCCGCCGTGCCCGCGGGCGCCGAGGTGCTGTGCGTCACGGGCGACTTCAGCTCGCTCACCTACCCGTTCGTCGTGGCCGAGGCGCGCGGCGTCGTCGTCCGGCACGTGCCGCTCGAGGAGCTGGCGGCGAGCATCGGCCCGCGCACGCACCTGGTCGCGTTCTCGCTCGTGCAGTCCGCGGACGGCCGGGTCGCCGACGTCGCCGCCATCCGCGAGGCGGCCCGGGTGCACGACGCCTTCACGCTCTGCGACACCACGCAGGCCGCGGGCGCCATGCCCGTCGACGCGACCCTGTTCGACGCGACCGCCTGCCACGCCTACAAGTGGCTGTGCGCGCCCCGCGGCGCCGCGTTCCTCACCCTGTCCGACCGCTACCGGCGCACCCTCGTGCCCGTGCAGGCCAACTGGTACGCGGGGGCCGACGTGTGGGCGTCCTGCTACGGGCCGGCGATGGCGCTCGCCGAGGACGCGCGCGCGTTCGACGTGTCGCCCGCCTTCGGCGCGTGGGTGGGCGCCGCCCCGGCCATCGCCCTCTTCGCGCGCCTCGACCTCGACGCCGTCCACCGCCGCAACGCGGAGCTGGGCGACCTGGTGAGCCGGGGCCTCGGCATCGAGGAGCGCGGCCAGGCGATCGTCACCTGGCCCGACGCGGACGGCGCCGACCTCGCGCGCCTCGGCGCGGCGGGGATCGTCGCGTCCGGGCGGGCGGGGCGCGCGCGCATCGCCTTCCACGTGTGGAACGACGAGGACGACGTGGAGCGCGTGGTCGCGGCCCTCCGCGGCTGAGCGACGAAACTCTTCCACCTGGGAATAAGCCGGGTGAGCGGAAGTTGGACCTCCAGGTGGCTCGTCTCCGCCCTCGCACTCCGCCCTCCGGCGCCCCCGTGCGCCACGCCCATCGAAGGAACGCCTCCGTGTCGTCTGCCGTCATCCATCCCGGCGACGCGCTCTCCCGCCGGGAGCGCATCGTCTACATCCTCGTGCTCGGCGCCCTCGTGGGCCTCGGGCCGTTCACGATCGACCTCTACCTGCCCGCCTTCCCGGTGCTCAAGGACGAGTTCGGCGTCTCCGACGCGGCGATCCAGCTGACCCTCACCGGCACGACCGTGGGCTTCGCGCTCGGCCAGCTCGTCGTCGGCCCGTGGAGCGACCGCGTGGGCCGTCGCCTGCCCCTCATCGTCGCCTCGAGCGGCCACATCCTCGCGTCGCTCGGCGCCGCGCTCTCCACCGACGTGACGATGCTCCTCGTCTTCCGCGTGCTGCAGGGCGCGGGCGCCGCGGCCGGTGCCGTCGTCGCCATGGCGATGGTGCGCGACCTCTTCGGCGGCCGGCCCCTCGTGCGGATGCTCTCGCGCCTCGCGCTCGTCACCGGGCTCGCGCCGATCCTCGCCCCGGTCATCGGCTCGCAGCTGCTCCGCATCGTGGACTGGCGCGGCGTGTTCTACGCGCTCGCCGCCTACGGCGTCCTGGTCGTCGTCGCCGTGGTCTTCCTCATCGTGGAGACGCTGCCCCGCGATGAGGTCGTGAAGGAGGAGAAGGGCGCGCTGCTGCGCCGCTACCGGAACGTGCTCCGCGACCGGGTGTTCGTCGGCGTCGCCATCATCGGCGGCATGCAGTTCGCGGGCCTGTTCTCCTACCTGTCCAGCTCGTCGTTCCTGTTCCAGGACGTCTACGGGTTCGACGCGCAGCAGTTCGGGATCCTGTTCGGCGTGAACTCGCTCGGCATCGTCATCGGCAACCAGGTGGCCGCCCGCATGACGAAGCTCGTCGGGCCGCAGTGGATCCTCGCGGGCGTCGTCGTGGTGCAGTTCGCGTCGAGCGCCGCCATCGTCCTGCTCGGGACCTTCACCGATGCCGGGCTCCTCGGCACGCTCATCCCGCTGTTCTTCTTCATCCTCGCCTGCGGCTTCGGCTTCCCCTGCGTGCAGGTCCTCGGGCTCGTGAACCACGGCCACGAGGCCGGCACGGCGGCGTCGCTGCTCGGCGCGGTGAACTTCGGCCTCGCGGGCGCGATCTCGCCCATCGTCGGCGTCCTCGGCATCACCTCGGGCGTGCCGATGGCCTCCGTCATGGGCGCGTGCGCGGTCGTGTCGATCCTCGCGATGTGGCTGATCGTGCAGCCGCGGACGGTGCCCGCGCTCACCAGCTGACGCCGTCGGGGCCCGCGGGCGGGCTGGGTAGGGTGAGGCCATGAGCCCCGTCCGCGACCCGGCCCGACTCCGCGGCATCGACGCGGCCCGCGGGCTCGCGGTCGTCGGGATGATGGCGGCGCACGTCGCGCTCCCGCGCACGCTCGACCTCGGGGACCCCGCGTCGTGGCTCGCCGTCACGGACGGCCGGTCCTCCATCCTCTTCGCGACGCTCGCGGGCGTGTCCATCGCGCTCATGTCGGGTCGGGAGCGTCCGGCGTCGGGCGACGACCTCGCGCGCGTGCGGCTCCGGATCCTGGTGCGGGCCGCCTGCCTGTTCCTCCTCGGCGGGCTGCTCGCGTCCCTGCAGACGTACGTCGCCGTGATCCTGGAGGTCTACGCCGTCCTCTTCGTCGCGGTGCTGCCCCTGCTGCGGTGGCGGGCATCCCGGCTGCTGGCGCTCGCCGGCGCCGGCGCCGTGGCGCTGCCGGTGCTCACGACCGCGCTCACCATCCACTTCGACGGGTCGCTCATGCGGCCGGACCCGTTCGTGCTGCTCGTCGTCACGGGCCACTACCCGGCGCTCACCTGGGTGGCGTTCGCCGTCGCGGGCCTCGGCATCGGGCGGCTCGCGCTCGGATCGACGCGCGTGCAGCTGCTGCTCGTGACGGTCGGGGCGGGCCTCGCCGTGCTCGCGTACGGCGGCTCCGCCCTCCTCGAGGCGGCCGTGCCCGCGCCGCCCCCGGGCTGGGAGTACATCCTGTCGACGACGCCGCACGAGGGATCGCCGTTCGAGGTGGTGGGCTCCGGCGGGACCGCGATCGCGGTCATCGGCCTGTGCCTCCGCGTCGCCGCCCTCCTGCCCGCCGTGCTGGTGCCGCTCGAGGCCGTGGGGCAGCTCGCGCTGACCGTGTACGCCGTGCACATCGTCGTCATCGACCTGCTCGCGCCCGAGGGCGACCTCATCGCGGACGATGGCGCCTACCTCGCGTTCGTCGCGGTCACGGTCGTGCTGTGCCTGCTCTGGACCCGGACCCTCGGGCGCGGCCCGCTCGAGCGCGCGCTGGGGGCCGTGGCCGGGCGGACGTCGGGTGCCGGTGCCCGCGGGCGGCACGACCGCGAGCCCGCAGCCGAGCCCGTCCCCTAGACCGGCAGCGGGGTGGTGCCGGCGCCCGGCCCGCCCGCA
>NZ_JAVCVL010000206.1:0-4571 GCF_032917815.1 Clavibacter sp. MX14-G9D
CCCGCCGCGCGGCGGGCGTCGCGGGCGCTAGGCGCCCGACCGGCCGGGACCTCGCGCCGGGGCCGGCTCAGGACGTGCCGCGCTCCGCCTGCAGGTCGGCGACCACGCGGGCGACGTACGCGCCCCAGCGCCGGTACATGGACGAGTAGCGGAACTCGCCGCCCTCGAAGTCGACGGGCCCCGCGTCCGGCAGCTTCACCGACACCGCCTGCGGGAACCGGCCGCAGACCTCGGCCTTCCGCTCGGAGAGGTGCATCGCGTGGTCGCGGAAGAGGCCGCGCACGAACGCGCCGGCCTCCACGTACTGCGACACCTGGGGCACGTCCGACACGAGCACGAGCGAGTTGTCGGCGGTCTGCTCCACGAGGTGGTCGAGGAGGTCCTCCAGCCGGTGCACCCACGGCGTGGTGCGCGCGAGCTCGAGCGCGTCCGCGACCCCGGGCATGACGACCACGACGTCGTAGCGGTGCAGCTCGGTGACCTGCCGCACGGCGTCCTGCGTGGCCGCCATGTGCTGGTCGGCGAGCGGGACCGTGCGCCACTCGACGCCCCGCCCCGTGAGCTCGGCGAGGGACGTCGCCGTCCGGGCCGCGACGCCGTCCGCGTGCGTGCGCAGCCCGACGCCGGATCCGCCGATGCCGCCGAGCGCCAGGATGCGGTCGGGATCGGGGCCCGGGACCACGCCGACGGGCGCGTCCGTCGGGACGGTCGCGGTCAGCGGAGTGGGGATGCCCCCGCGGAGGCCGGCGGCCACGAACGGGCGCACGGCCTGGTGCAGGATGCGGATCGGCGGGGTCATGGGCTCCTGGGGATCGAGGGGCGTGGAACCATCATGCGCCCGAGCACCCCCGTTGTCGGACGCCGAGCCTATCGTCGTCCCCGAGCGCGGCCGGGCGCTCGCCCCCGTCCCGACACCAGGAGCACCGATGTCCCGCGAGCCCGAGCCCCTCATCCACCACCCGCACGCCCGCTTCCACCAGGGCGCCTGGCGCGTGCAGGTCGCATCCCAGCCCGTGCTCGGGTACGTCGTGCCCACCGTGCGCGCGGCCGGGGCCGAGCCCGTCTTCGAGGTCTACGCCGACGCGGTCGACGCGTCGGGCCGCCGGGTCTGGGTGTCCACCGCCGTCACGCTGGAGGACGCCGTCGCGTGGATGCGCGAGCACGACATGGAGCTGCTGTCCTTCGCGGGCGAGCACGCGCGTCGCCGCCGCGAGCTCATCGCGGGCATGATGCCGACGCACTACTGACGGCACCGCGCGTCAGGGGTTCGTGAGCCAGTACGCGATGAGGAGCATGGTCACCACGAAGCCGGAGAGGAAGTTGAGGCCGAGGAAGCGGCGCCAGCCGCGGTTGGCGGCCTCCGCGTCCTCGTCGCGGATCGACCAGAAGGGCGCCGTGCTGAGGATGTACGGGATGACGAGGACGGCCGCGATGATGCCCGGCAGACCCGTGAAGAGCATCGCCACCCCGGCTGCCGCGTACGCGAGCACGGCGATCCGCACGGTCGCGGCGCCGCCGAGCACGGTCGCGATGGACGAGATGCCGCCCTCGCGGTCGGCCACGATGTCCTGCACCGCGCCGAACGCGTGCGAGGCGACGCCCCACAGGAAGAACGCGGCGAGGATCGCCCACAGCGCGGGCGTGAACGCGCCGCCCGCGAGGACGATGCCGTAGACGGCGGGCGAGGTGAAGTGCGTGCTCGACGTGAGCGAGTCGAGCACGGGCCGCTCCTTGAAGCGGAGGCCCTTCAGCGAGTACGCGACGACCGCGAGGACGCTTACCGCGAGCACCGCGATGCTCGCCGCGGAGCCCACCGCCACCAGGTAGGCGAGGAACGGCACGTTGGTGACGAGCACGGCGATGAGGACGGGCCGGTGCATCGCCCGCGCCAGGACCGCGCCCTCGACGCCGCCCTTCCGCGGGTTCCGCATGTCGGACTCGTAGTCGAAGACGTCGTTGATGCCGTACATCGCGAGGTTGTACGGGATGAGGAAGTAGAGCGTGCCGAGCACGGCCGTGAGGTCGAGCTCGCGCGTGACCGTGAGGTACGCGGCCGCGAAGGGGAACGCCGTGTTCACCCAGGAGAGCGGGCGCGACGACAGCGCGATGGTGCGGAGCGCCCGGGCCGCACCCGGGCGCACGCGCACGTCACCCATGGGCTTCGATCCCCGACACGCGGCGCCGCCGGCGCAGCAGGTACCAGACGGCCGGCAGCAGCACGAGGGCGGCGATCGCGTACGCGAAGTCCTCGATGGGCGCGTTGAGGAGGATGAGGCCGACGAGCTTGTCGGGGTCGTAGCCGACGAGGCCCACCTCGATCATGATGTTGTCGAAGACCAGCGTCATCGCGAGCAGGATCACGACCGGCATCCGGCGGTACCAGTAGTACTCGGGGTAGTCGAAGCGGCTCGACCCGTACGGCACGGCGGCGGCCTCGCGCAGGAGCAGGCGGCGGAACAGGAACCCGACGACCGCGACGGGCAGCAGGAACAGCAGGTCGAGCACGAGGTAGCTCATCGGTTCGCCCGCTCCCGGGCCCGGGCGACGTGGTGGTCGGCGAGGCGGCTGAACCCGTTGACGAGGTTCATCGTGAGGTAGCAGAGCAGCGTGAGGAAGAAGACCTCCTCGAGCGGCAGCTCCGGGCCGACGAGGATCCCGGTCATGAACGAGGTCTCCCCCCGGAAGAAGATGCCCTGCGAGATGCCGGCGATGTCCCACAGCAGGAAGAACGCCACGCCGATGGCCGTCGTGAGCGCCGCGGCCATCGGGTCCCGCCAGAAGAACAGGCGCCAGCGACGGTCGATGAGCATCATGCAGCCGATGGTGAGGAGCAGTGCCGCGAGGTAGAGGAGGCCCATCACACCACCGGGCGGCCGACCGTGGGCACGAGCGGCTCGGCGCCCGGGCCGGTGGACGTGTCGCCTCGGAGGCGCTTCACGAGGATCTCGGCGCTGATGAGGCACATGGGCAGGCCGATGCCGGGAATGGTGGATCCGCCCGCGTAGTGCAGACCGTCGACGCGCTTGCTCGTGTTGCCGGCACGGAACATGGCCGACTGGGTGAGCGTGTGGGCGGGCCCGAGGATGGTGCCCTTCCACGAGTGCAGGTCGGCGGCGAAGTCGCCGGGGCCCGATGTGCGGCGGAGGACGATGCGCTCGGCGAGGTCGGGGATGCCGGCCCAGTCGGAGATCTGCTGGATGGCGCGGTCGGCGATCTCCTCCACGCGCGCGTCGCCGGCGCCGTCGATGCCGCCGCGGCCGATGGTCGGGTCGGCGGGGATCGGCACGAGGATGAAGACGTTCTCGTGGCCCTCCGGCGCGACCGAGCCGTCGGTGGCGCTGGGCTTGCAGACGTAGATGCTCGCGGGATCCGGCACCGAGGTCGTGCCGCCCTTCGGCGGGAAGATGCGGGAGAAGTTCTCGTCCCAGTCCTCCGTGAACAGCAGCGTGTGGTGGTGCAGCTCGGGCAGCTCGCCGCGGACGCCGAGGTACACGAGCACGGCGCCGGGCCCGGCGGTGCCCTTGTCCCAGTACGACTGCGGGTACGTGCGGAACGCCTCGGGGACGAGCTCGGTCTCGGTGTGGTGCAGGTCGGCGGTGGAGACGACCACGTCGGCCTCGAGCGTCTCGGTGCCGGCGTCGGTCGTGATCTGCACGCCGCGCGCCCGCGCCCGTCCGGCCGTCGTCGGCTCCGTGACGATGCGCGAGACGGGCGACGAGGTGCGGATCTCCACGCCCTCCGCGCGGGCCAGCCGCTCGATGGCCTCGATGACCGTGATGAGGCCGCCCTGCGGGTAGAGCACGCCGTCCTCGAGGTCGAGGTGGCTCATCAGGTGGTACATGCTCGGCGCGAGCTTCGGCGAGGAGCCGAGGAAGACGGCCGGGTAGCCGAGGATCTGGCGGAGGCGGCGGTCCTGCACGTAGCGGGCCACGTGCGTCTCGAGCGGGGTGAGCAGCAGCTTCGCGAGCGTGCCCGTGCGGGTGACGACGTCGCGCCTCAGCAGCGGCCGGTAGTCGGCGAAGGTCGTGTAGAGGAAGCGCTTCTTGGCGACCTCGTAGACGTCCTTCGCGGAGTCGAGGTAGCGGGCCATGGCGGGGCGGGATCCGGGCTCGACGCTCTCGAACAGGTCGAGGTTCGCCTCGCGGGAGTCGCGGATGTCGATGGGGTCCGGGTCGCCCTCGAAGAGCACCCGGTAGCCGGGGAGGCGCACCAGGTCGAGCTGCTCGGCGGCGCTCGACCCCATGAGCCGGAAGAAGTGGTCGAACACCTCGGGCATGAGGTACCAGCTGGGGCCGAGGTCGAAGCGGAAGCCGTCCCTCTCCCACGACCCGGCGCGGCCGCCGACGTCGTCGCGGCCCTCGACGAGGGTGACGCGGTACCCGTCGCGGGCGAGGAGCGCGGCGGAGGCGAGGCCGGCGATCCCGCCGCCGATCACGATGGCGGTGGGTGCGGTCATGGCGCTCTCCTGCTGCTCGGGGTCGGACGGGGCGGGGACGGGGCGCGCGGCGCGGGGTCCGCGGGCACGGCGGACGAGTCGGCCGTCGAGGCCGGAGGGCTCGGCGCCCGTGGCG
>NZ_JAVCVL010000207.1:0-4526 GCF_032917815.1 Clavibacter sp. MX14-G9D
CTCGTCGGCGAGGAGGTCGCGCACGTCGAGCCGCGTGCCCGCGTCGAGCGCCGCCATCGGCTCGTCGAGGAGGAGCAGCGGCGGCTCGAGCACGAGGGCGCGGGCGAGCGCGACCCGCTGGGACTGCCCGCCGGAGAGGGCCGCGGGCTTGCGCTCGGCGAGGTGCCCGATCCCGAGCCGGTCGAGGAGGCCGCGCGCCCGGTCCTCCGCCTCGGCCCGGGCGACGCCGTGCGCGCGCGGACCGAAGGCGACGTTCGCGAGCGCTGGGAGGTGGGGGAAGAGCAAGTGGTCGGGGAACACCACGCCGATCCCGCGGCGCTCGACGGGGATCCGGACGGCCGGCTCCCCGCCCTCCCCGTCCCCCGCGCGCTCCAGCACGCGGCCGTCGAGGGCGACCCGTCCGGCGTCGAGGGGCACGAGCCCGGCGAGCGCCCGGAGGAGCGTGGACTTGCCGGCGCCGTTGGGCCCGACGACCGCGGCGGTGGACCCGGCGGGGACGCGCAGCTCGACGTCGAGGCGGAAGGCGGGGCGCGCCACGACCACCCGCGCGTCGAGGCCCCGCGCCTCCGCCATCGGTCCCCCGGTCACGCGTGCACCCCCGACGTCCACCGGTCGCGGAGGCTCACGAGCACGACGACCGACACGGCGAGCAGCACGAGGCTGAGGACGACGGCGGCGTCCGGATCCGTCTGCAGCGCCAGGTACGCCGACAGCGGGATGGTCTGCGTGACGCCCGGGAAGCTGCCGGCGAAGGTGAGCGTCGCCCCGAACTCGCCCAGCGCCCGCGCGAAGCAGAGCACGGCCCCGGCCCCGATCCCCGGTGCGACGAGCGGCAGGGTGATGCGGCGGAGCACGGTCCAGCGGCTCGCGCCGAGGGTCGCGGCGGCGTCCTCGTAGCGGCGGTCGGCGCCGCGCAGCGCCCCCTCCACGGCGAGCACGAGGAACGGCATGGCCACGAACGTCTCCGCGATCACCACGGCCGGCGTCGTGAACGGGATGGTGATGCCGGTGAGCGCCTCGAGCGGTCCGCCCACGAGGCCGCGACGGCCGAGCAGGAGCAGCAGCGCCCCCCCGCCGATCACGGGCGGCAGCACGAGCGGCACGGTCACGAGCGCGCGCAGCACCCGCTGCACGACGGGCGGGCGGCCCGCCGAGCGCGACAGCACGAACGCGAGCGGCACCCCGAGCAGGAGGCTGAGGGCGGTCGCGGCGAGCGCGCTGCCGAGCGAGAGGCCGAGGGCGCGGGCGATCCCGGGATCCGCGAGCCGCTCCCCGAGGGTCGCCCAGGGGGCGCGCACCACGAGGGCCGCGAGCGGCAGCACGAGGAACGCGAGGGCGGCTCCCGCGGGGATCCAGAGGAGGGCCGGCACGCGGTCGGCCCGGGCGTCACGGCGCACGGAACCCCGCGTCCGCGAACAGCGCGCGGGCCTCGTCGCCGGCCACGAAGTCGGCGAACGCGTCGGCGGCCTCCGGCGCGGCGGATCCGGCGAGCGGCGCCACGACGCAGTCGGTCGTCACGTCCTGCCCGTCGGGCAGCGGGATCCCCTGCACCCGGTCGCCCGCGGCGCGCACGTCGGTCGCGTAGACGACCGCCGCGTCCACCTCCCCGAGCTCCACGCGGGTGAGGGCGGCGCGCACGTCCTGCTCGAGCGAGTCCGGACGCGGCGTGACGCCCGCCTCCCGGAACGCCGTGGCGGCCGCGGCGCCGCACGGCACCTCGGGCGCGCAGAGGGCGAAGGCGCGGTCGGGGTCGGCGAAGTCGGCGAGGCCGGTGACGCCGCCGGGATCGCCGGGCGGCACCGCGATCTCGAGGGCGTTGCGGGCGAAGACGCGGGGGCTCCCCGCGGTCTCGCCGGCGTCCACCACCGTCTGCATGGTGGCGTCCGACGCGGAGGCGAACACGTCCGCGGGGGCGCCCTGCACGATCTGCTGCGCGAGCGTCGAGCTGCCGCCGTACGAGACGGTCACGGTGACGCCCGGGTGCGCCGCCTCGAACGCGCGCGCGACCTCGTCCATGCTGCCGGTGAGCGACGCGGCGGCCTGGACCACGAGCGCACCGGACAGGGCGCCGGGGGCGGCGGTCGCGGATCCGGGGGCGGGGACGGATCCGCCCGCCGCGCAGCCCGCCGTCATGCCGGCGACGGCGAGCGCGGCGACGGCCGCGAGGAGCCGACCCCGCCGGATCCGGACCGTCGGCCTCACGCCCGGCCGCCCGTCAGCGCGTCGGGCGACAGCCGCTCGACGCCCACGTTCGTGGCCTTCACGGTCGCCGCGGCGGGCGCGCCGACCTCGAGCCCCAGCTCGTCGGCGGCCTCGCGGCTGATGAGCGACACCACCCGGAAGGGCCCGGCCTGGATCTCCACCTGCGCCATCACGCCGTCGCGCACCACGCGCGTGACGATGCCGGGCAGCCGGTTCCGCGCCGAGGCCAGCGGGCGGCGCGCGCCCGGCGCCGCGAGCGTCCCGTCCGCGGCGAGCTCGGTCGCGAGGTGGGCGAGCTGCACGCCGTCGACCTGGATCAGCCGCCCCTCGCCCCGCACCAGGTCGAGCCGGCCGGCGTCGGCCCAGCGGCGGAGGGTGTCGTCGCTCACGCCGAGGAGCGCCGCGGCCTCGCTCACGCGGTACCGGACGGGCTCCTGCGCCGGGGAGGCGTCGACCGGCTCCTCGGCATCCGCGGCACGCCGTCGCCCCTGGTTCCTGTCCTGCGTCATGGATCGATCCTAGGGACCGCAGACGCGGCGCGACGTCAGCGACCCGGACGGCGCCGCGTCGGACCCGCAGCGGCGCCCGCGTAGCCTGGGCGCATGAGCACCTCGCTGGGGATGCCGGCCATTCCGCGTCCCGCCGCCGCTCCGGGACCCGCCCGGCCCGACGACCCCGCGCTCCTCGACCAGCACGGGCGCCGGGCGACGGACCTCCGCATCTCGCTCACCGACCGCTGCAACCTCCGGTGCACGTACTGCATGCCGGCCGAGGGCCTCCCCTTCACGCCGGACCGGCAGGCGCTCCAGCTCGCCGAGATCGAGCGGCTCGTCCGCATCGGCGTGCGCGACCTCGGCGTCCGCCAGGTGCGGTTCACGGGCGGCGAGCCGCTCCTCCGCCGCGACCTGCTCGAGATCATCGCCGCGTGCGCCGCGCTCCCCGACCGGCCCGAGATCTCGCTCACCACCAACGCGATCGGGCTGTCCTCCCGCGCGCAGGCGCTGAAGGACGCGGGCCTCGACCGCATCAACGTCTCCCTCGACTCCGTGCACGCCGAGACGTTCCGGCTCATCACCCGCCGGCCGTTCCTCGACCGGGTGCTCGAGGGCATCGACGCCGCGGCGGCCGCGGGGCTCACGCCCGTGAAGGTCAACGCGGTGCTCGTGCGCGGCGTCAACGACGACCAGGCGGCGGACCTCCTCGCCTGGGCGCTCGCCGGCGGCCACCAGCTGCGCTTCATCGAGCAGATGCCGCTCGACGCCGACCACGCGTGGGACCGCGCCGAGATGATCACGGCGGCCGAGATCCGGGGACGCCTCGAGGAGCGCTTCGTCCTCGTGCCCGACGAGGCCCCGCGCGACGGCGCCCCGGCCGAGCTCTGGCGGGTCCACTCCCGCGAGGGCGGCGCGGCGACGGCGATGCTCGGCCGCGTCGGCGTCATCGCGAGCGTCACCGAGCCGTTCTGCGCCGACTGCCGCCGCACCCGGCTCACGGCGACGGGCGGGGTCCGCAGCTGCCTCTTCTCGCACACGGAGACCGACCTGCTCGCGCCGCTGCGCTCCGGTGCGAGCGATGCGGAGGTGGCGGACCTGTGGCGCGGCGCGATGTGGGCGAAGCCGAAGGGCCACGGCATGGACGACGCCGACTTCATCCAGCCCGCCCGCTCCATGAGCGCGATCGGGGGCTGACGTGATCGTCCCCGTGGAGCTCTTCGCCGCCGCCGCGGCCGCCCTCGGCCGCACGACCGACGCGCTCGAGCTGCCCGACGGCGCCGTCCTCGGCGACCTGATGGACGCCCTCGGCACGCGCGCCGCCCGCACCGACGACCCCGCGAACGCCGCCGCGGTGCTCGCCCGCTGCACCTACCTCGTGGAGGGCGTCGCGACCTCCGACCGCGACGCGCCCCTCACCGCCGGCAGCGCGGTGGACGTGCTGCCGCCGTTCTCGGGCGGCTGATCCGCCCCGGTACGCTCCCGGGATGCCCTACGCCGTGCCGCACCCGTCGTACCGGCTGTTCGAGGCGCGCGTGGTGCGGACGGTGCGCGTCTCCCCGGCGTTCGTGCGCGTGACGCTCACGGGGCCGACGCTCGACCTGTTCGCACCGTGGGGCCTCGACCAGCGGATCAAGCTGGTGCTCCCCCGGCCCGACGGCGCTGGCGGCGGGTGGGCCGGCCCCCTCGCGGGCGACGTGGACGGCCTCGCGGTCGAGGACTGGCGGCACCTCGTGGCCGGCATGCCGCCCGCCGAGCGGCACCCGCTGCGCACGTACACGCCGCGCGCGGTGCGGCCGGAGGTCGCGGAGGTCGACGTCGACCTCCTCGTCC
>NZ_JAVCVL010000208.1:0-4491 GCF_032917815.1 Clavibacter sp. MX14-G9D
CGCGCCCGCTGCGCGACCTGCGGCGGGCCGCACGGGCGGCCGGTGCTCGGCGGATCCCGCGCGCTCGACGCCCTGCACGCGAGCGTCGCGCACGCGGGCGACGCGGTCGTCGTCGCGGTGAGCGGGCACGGGCCGATCGGGATCGACGCGGAGCCGAGCGACCGGGAGGTGCCGTCCGGCATGTCGCTGGCGCGGTGGGTGCGGATCGAGGCCGTGCTCAAGGCCGACGGCCGCGGGTTGCTCGTCGATCCGGCGCTCGTCCGCTTCGAGGACGACGCGACGGGGGCGATCGCATGGATCGACGGCGACGGCGGGCACTACCGCGTCGTGGACGTGGCTCTCGAGGAGGGCCTCATGGCAGCCGTCGCGCGACTCCACGCCGGTCCGTCGGCGCTGACCTCGGTCGTGGTGGTCCAGCTGTCCAGCGGAGGGGTCCCCGCCCACGTCGACGATCCCGAGATCACTCGTTCTCGGCCTGATCGATCACGAACTCGGTGAAGCCGGGGACGGTGAACGACAGGTGGCCGTGCTTGTTCGCGTCCACGAGCCCCTTGTCCAGGAGCTTCTGTCGCGGGACCGAGATCGCACGCGTGGTCGTGCCGAGTGCCTCGGCCAGGGCCGCCCGCTTCACGTCCTCGCCGCCGAGTCGCGCGATGGCGACCAGCATGTCCTGCTGCCGGGGACTCGCCCCGCGCCATCTGGCGGTGAAGAGCGTGCGCATCTCCGCATCCACGACGGGAAGCGCCGCCGAGAGGTCGGGCAGCGTGATGACGTCGTCCGGCGCGAGTCCCTCGGCGTCCAGTCGGTGCGCTGCCGCGCGCCAGGAGGCGTCCCCGATCAACTGGACCTTGTAGGGGTAGCCGCGCGACTCCGCGACTCCCCGGTCGAGCGCAGGTGGATCCCACCGGACGCCTGCCGCCGCTGCCGTCGACTCGAGCGCCTCCCGCGCGCCGGCGTCCGACAACCCGTGCATCGCCTGGAAGCGGAAGCGCTCGCTGAACGTCACGGCCTTGTTGATCCTGGTGGGGGCGCCGGGAAGGCCGACGGCGAACAGCGCGGTCCGGGGCTGGTCGGGGTCGAAGGGCCGGAGCGGGTTCATCTCCTGCCAGGCGTAGGCGATGGTCCGCAGGCTCTCGGGATCCGCTTCCTGGATCTCGTCGATCAGGATGACGATCCCGGCGTCGCCGTCGTGCACGACCGAGGCGAGAGCCGCGCGGAGGGCGAGCTGCAGCTGCTTCGCGGAGGCCGCCGTGCGCGTCCGCCCGGGCGAGGTGAGGGTGACGTCCACATGCGCGATCCCCGGCGCGCCCACGGTGAGCGTCGCCGAGTCGATGGATTCGAGGGCTGCCCTCCGGAGGTGCGTGCCGCTCCCCACCACCTGCTTCAGCTCGCTGAGCAGGGAATGCACGAGGTCCTCTGCCGGATCGGCGGTGATCAGCACGGTCCGGATCCGGTAGCCGCCGAGGATGCGCTGGGCTTCCCGCAGCAGGGACGTCTTGCCGATGCCGCGCGGGCCGTGATCGACGTGGACACGAGGGACGAACTGCCCATCCGCGCTCACCCTCTGGGCCGCCTCGCGGAACTGCTGCAGCCTCTCCGCCCTGCCGGGCAGGCTCGTCGGCACGGATCCCGGGGTGTACGGGCTGAGCGAGAGGCTCGGGTGTCGCTCACCGTCGTTATACATGGGTCCCAAGTATAAGAGCGATGGGAGCACTGGGGTCCTTCGCGCGATGACGTGCGTCAGCGCCGCCCCACCCGCGGCAGCGCCGGCAGGGGCCCGTCCGCCAGCCACGCTCGGAGCAGGGCGCCCGCATCGCCGGCCGCGCCCACGAGGTCGGCGGTGGTGCGCGGCGCCGTCCAGGCCGGATCCGTCCAGCGGCGCATCAGATCCCGCCAGCCCGTCTCGCCGAGCGTCAGCCGCAGCGCGTGCACCGCGAGGGCGCCGCGCTTGTAGACGACGTCGTCGAACATCGACTCGGGCCCGGGGTCCCCGATGCCGACCTGCGTGCCGTCGCGCTCGAGGCGCGCATGGTGCTGGCGGGCCAGCTGGTCGGCCGAGGGACCGCCGGACTCCTCCGACCACAGCCACTCCGCGTAGCAGGCGAAGCCCTCGTTGAGCCATATGTGCCGCCAGGCGGCGAGGCCGACGGCGTTGCCGAACCACTGGTGCGCGAGCTCGTGGGCGACGAGCCGCTCCGACGCGCCCGTGCCGTCGGCGTGGTTCGAGCCGAGCACGGCCATGGCCTGCGCCTCCAGCGGGATCTCGAGCTCGTCGTCGGTGACCACGACCCGGTACTCGTCGAACGGGTACGGCCCGAAGAGCGTCTCGAAGAACGCCATCATGCGCGGCACCTCCGCGAGGTCCTGCAGCACGCGCGCCTCGCGCGGCTTCGGGTACGCGTAGACCGCCTCGGTGGATCCGGCGGGCACCCGCCGCTCGGCGTACCGGCCGATCTGCACGGTCGCGAGGTAGGGCGCGGTCGGCGCGTCCTGCGCGTACGTCCAGGTGGCGCGGCCGGAGCGCTCGACGCGGGAGAGGAGCCGGCCGCTCGCGATGACGGAGTAGTCGACCTCGCAGGCGACGCGGATCCGGAACGCGGCCCGGTCGTCCGGCCGGTCGTTGCAGGGGAACCAGGTGGACGCGCCGCTCGGCTGCGACGCGACGAGGACGCCGTCGCCGAGCTCCTCCCAGCCGAGGTCGCCCCAGGCGGTGCGGCGCGGCCCGGGCTCGCCGGAGTAGGCGACGTCGACCGTGAAGGACGCGCCCGCGGCGATGGGCTCGGCGGGGGTGACGACGAGGCGCCCGCCGCGCTGGACGTGCCGGGTCTCGCGGCGGCCGTCGACGCGCACGTCGCCCGCGCGGAGGCCCGTGAGGTCGAGCTCGAACCGGGGCAGCGGCTCGCGGGCCACGGCCATGATGACGGCGCGCGCCTTCAGCCGGTTGCGGGCGACGCGGTAGTCGAGGTCGAGGTCGTAGCGCTCGACCGCGTACGCCGCGGATCCGACCTCGGGGGTGTAGTCGTCGCCGGACGACGGGCCTGTCGCGGCCCTCACCGGCGACCGGCGGACGCGGCGGGCAGGTACCGGCCGAGCGTCACCTCGCGCCACGGGCCGATCGGGTTGCCGCTCCAGCGGCTCGCCTCGGGCACCAGCTCCCCGCGCATCACGAGGCTCGCGGGGCCGACGGTCGCCTCGCGGGCGATGCGCGCCGCGGGGAGGATGACGCTGTGCGGCCCGAGGGTCGCACCGGCGTCGAGGGTGACGGTGTCCATGCTCATGATCCGATCATGGAACAGATGCGTCTGCACGACGCACCCGCGGTTGATCGTGGATGCACGGCCGAGCGTCACGAGGTCCGCCTCCGGCAGCCAGTGCGAGTCGCACCAGACCCCGGGCCCGATGCGCGCGCCGAGGCTGCGCAGCCACCAGACGAGCGCGGGCGTGCCGGCGGCGGACGACGCGAACCACGGCGCGGCGACCATCTCGGTGAAGACGTCGGACACCTCGCTGCGCCACACGAACGACGACCACAGCGGGTGCTCCGCCGCGCGGACGCGGCCGATGAGGATCCACTTGGCCGCGGTCGAGACGCCCGCCGCGACCGCGCCGGCCGCCAGCAGCACGACGCCGCCGAGCAGGAACGCGACGAGCGGGCCCCACGCCGCCGTCAGCGCGGCCAGCGTCACGAGCACGGCCCAGCCGATCGTGCACGTCACGATGACGGGCACGACGCGCAGCAGCTCCCACAGGATGCGGGCGACGCGCAGCCGCGTCGGCGGCCGGAACGTGCGCGAGTCGTCGGCGGCGGCGACCGTGCGCCGGAGCCGGACGGGCGGGGAGCCGAGCCAGGAGGATCCGGCCTTCGACTTGGTGGGCGCGGCCGAGAGCACGGCGACGAGTCCGTCCTTCGGCACCCGGTGGCCGGGGCCCGCCATGCCCGAGTTGCCGAGGAACGCGCGCTGGCCGATCTCGGCGCGGGCGACGCGCATCCACCCGCCGCCGAGCTCGTAGCCGGCCACGAGGGTGTCGTCGGCGAGGAAGGCGCCGTCGCGGATCGTGGTCATCGCGGGGATGAGCAGCACGGTCGAGGCCTCGACGTCGCGACCGACGCGGGCGCCGAGGAGCCGCAGCCAGACGGGCGTGAAGAGGCCGGCGTAGAGGGGGAACAGCAGGGTCCGCGCGAGGTCGAGGAGGCGCTCGGTCGACCACACCTGCCAGCCGACGCGGCTGCGCACGGCGTGCACGCCCTCGGTCACGCCGAGGCCGAGGAGGCGCACCGCGGCGACGACCAGGAGCGCCAGCACCAGGCCGGTGACGAGCACGGCGGGCACGATCGCCCCGAGGCCGCGCCACCCGACGTCCGCGAGGTCGGCGGATCCGCGGATCGCGGAGGCGAGGACCCCGCCGCCCGCCGCGAAGCCGACCACCGGCACGAGCGCGGTCGCCACCGAGGCGGCGCCGTACGCCGCGACCCAGCGCGTGTTCCGCGGC
>NZ_JAVCVL010000209.1:0-4488 GCF_032917815.1 Clavibacter sp. MX14-G9D
GGGCTTCGGGGCCGACGTGCGGCCGCCGGGGCGCGGGGCGGACGACGGCGTCGCGGCGGGTGCCGCGGCCTGTCCGGTGAGGCCGGCTGCCTCGAGGGCCGCCTTGAGCTTGCGGGCCACGGGGGGCTCGATGCTCGACGACGGTCCCTTGACGAACTCGCCCATCTCCTTGAGCTTGGCGAGTGCGGTCTTGCTGTCGACGCCGATCTCGGCGGCGATCTCGTGTACGCGTGGTTTTGCCACTGTTCTCCTGTCTGGGGGTCCTCTCCCAGGCAGGAGGGGACCGCTAGTGCTGGACGGATCTCATTTCGAGCCGCTCATTAGTTGTCCATGTGCCGTTCAGCCTGTTCTCTCGGATGCTCGCGCGCTCGGCTGGGCCGCGAGCCGCTCTCGTAGTCCCCCAAGAGCTGCGGGGTCGAGCGCCGCGTCGCTCCGCAGGGCCCGCCCGAGGGCACGCCGTGCGATCGCTCTGTCGATGCACTCGATGGTCGGATGGATCCACGCACCCCGGCCGGCCAGCACGGCACGCTCGTCGAGGACGAGGGAGCGCGTACGGGGATCGGCGACGATCCGCACGAGAGCGGACCTCGGGGCACGCCGACGACAGCCGACGCACGTTCTTACCGGACCCATACTACCCCCTCCGTCCGGCGGCGGCGAGGCGGGGTCGTGACGGGCGGCGCTCAGTCGTCGCCCTCGAGGATGCTGTCGGGCTGGATGTCGATCTTCGCACCCGTGAGCTTCGCGGCGAGGCGGGCGTTCTGGCCCTCCTTGCCGATGGCCAGCGACAGCTGGTAGTCCGGCACGAGCGCGCGGACGGCCTTGTTGGCCTGGTCGATGACGAACGAGCTCGTGACGCGGGCGGGCGAGAGCGCGTTGCCGACGAAGACGGGCAACGACTCGGAGTAGTCGACGATGTCGATCTTCTCGTCGTTCAGCTCCGCGGTGACCGCGCGGACGCGCTGGCCGAGCTCGCCGATGCAGGCGCCCTTGGCGTTGATGCCGGGCTCGGTGGCGCGCACGGCGATCTTGGTGCGGTGGCCGGCCTCGCGGGCCAGCGACACGATCTCGACGAGGCCCTGGGCGATCTCCGGCACCTCGAGCGCGAAGAGCTTGCGGACGAGCGACGGGTGCGTGCGCGAGACCGTGATCTGCGGCCCCTTGGCGCCGCGGGAGACGCTCGTGACGTACACGCGCAGGCGCGAGCCGTGCACGTACCGCTCGCCCGGCACCTGCTCCTCGGGCGGCAGGATCGCCTCGATGGTGCCGAGGTCGACGTGGATCATGCGGGGGTTCGGGCCCTGCTGCACGACGCCGGCGACGATGTCGCCCTCGCGGCCCTTGAACTCGCCGAGGATGCGGTCGTCCCCGATGTCGCGCAGGCGCTGGTTGATGACCTGCTTCGCGGCGAACGCGGCGATGCGGCCGAAGTCGCTCGGGCTGTCCTCGGACTCGCCGATGACGAGGCCGTCCTCGTCGAGCTCGGGGACGTGCACGGAGACATGGCCGGACTTGCGGTCCAGGTGCACGCGGGCGGGGGGCACGCCGTCGGCGACGGGCTTGGCGTCGGCCTGGTCGGTGTGCTTGAGGTAGGCGGTGAGGATGGCCTGCTCGATGATGGAGACGAGCTCCTCGAACGGGATCTCGCGCTCGCGCTCCATCATGCGCAAGACGCTCAGGTCGATGTCCACGGGCGACTCCTCTATTCGGTTGGAAACACCACAGGCTACCCGACCCGGACGGGTGGGGCAGCCTGCGGGGCGGCGGTGCGGGGTCAGCGGGCGGCGACGAGGGCCCCGACGACGTCGCCGAGCGCGATGGGGGTGCGCTCGTTCGTGCGGCGGTCCCAGAGCTCCGCCATGCCGTCGGCCGCGCCGCGGCCGACGATGACGATGGTGGGCACCCCGATGAGCTCGGCGTCGCCGAACTTCACGCCGGGCGAGACCTTGGGGCGGTCGTCGAAGAGCACGTCGAGGCCGGACGCGTCGAGCGCGTCGACGAGCTGCTCGGACGCGGAGGCGATCTCGTCGCCCTTGCCCGTCATCACCACGTGCACGTCGAACGGGCTGACGGACGCGGGCCAGAGGAGACCCCGGCCGTCCTGGGTGGCCTCGGCGACGAGCGCCAGGTTCCGCGTGATGCCGATGCCGTACGAGCCCATGGTGACCGTGACGAGCTTGCCGTTCTCGTCCAGCACCTTGAGGCCGAGCGCCTCCGCGTACTTGCGGCCGAGCTCGAAGACGTGGCCGATCTCCGTGCCGCGCGCGGTGCTGATGGGGCCGGAGCCGTCGGGGGCGGGGTCGCCGTCGCGGACGTCGGCGGCCTCCACGACGCCGTCGGGGGTGAAGTCGCGGCCGGCGACGAGCGACAGCACGTGCTGCCCCGCGACGTTGGCGCCCGTGATCCACGCGGTGCCGTCGACGACGCGGGGGTCGACGACGTAGCGGACCCGCGTGGACGACGTGGAGCCGAGCACGGGGCCCTCTGGCGACCACGGGCCGATGTAGCCCTTGACGAGGCCCGGCTGCTTCGCGAGGTCGCCCTCGGTGGCGGGCTCGACCTCGGCGGGGAAGAAGGCCACCTCGGCGCGCTTCAGGTCGATGTCGCGGTCGCCGGGGATGCCGACGACGACCAGCTCGCGCGTGCCGTCGAGGTGCGTGAGGGCGAGCACGATGTTCTTCAGCGTGTCGGCGGCCGTCCAGGCGCGGCCGTCCTCGCGGGGCTCCCGCGCGTTCGCGAGGTCGACCAGCGTGGCGATGGTGGGGGTGTCGGGCGAGTCGAACACGCGCGCCGCGGGCTGGCCCTCGATGGGGAGCGCGTCGGGGACGAGGGTCGTGAAGGCCTCGACGTTGGCCGCGTAGCCGCCGGCCGAGCGCACGAAGGTGTCCTCGCCGATGGGCGTGGGGTGCAGGAACTCCTCGCTCTTGGACCCTCCCATCGCCCCCGCGTCGGCGGCGACGATGACGTACTCGAGGCCGAGGCGCTGGAAGATGCGCTCGTAGGCGTCGCGCTGGGCCTGGTAGCTGATGGAGAGCGCCTCGTCGGTGACGTCGAACGAGTAGGCGTCCTTCATCGTGAACTCGCGGCCGCGGAGGATGCCGGCGCGGGGACGGGCCTCGTCGCGGTACTTGTCCTGGATCTGGTAGATCGACAGGGGAAGGTCCTTGTAGCTCGAGTAGAGGTCCTTCACGAGCAGCGCGAAGAACTCCTCGTGCGTGGGCGCGAGCACCATGGGCGCGCGCTTGCGGTCCTCGAGGCGGAACATCCCGGGGCCGTACTCGTCGTAGCGGCCCGTCGCCTGGTACGGCTCGGCGGGCAGCAGCGCGGGGAAGTGCACCTCCTGGGCGCCGATGCGCTCCATCTCCTCGCGGACGATCGCCTCGACCCTGCGCTTGACGCGGAGGCCGAGCGGCAGCCAGGCGAAGATGCCGGGGGCCTGGCGGCGGATGTAGCCGGCGCGCACGAGGAGGCGGTGGCTCGCGACCTCGGCGTCGACGGGGTCTTCCCGGAGGGTGCGGACGAAGAGCTGGGAGAGGCGTGTGGACACCGGACCAGCCTAGCGATCGGCTCGGAGCCTCCCGCCCGCGCGCGGCGGAACGGCCGCGGGCGGCGTCGATCAGCGGCGGTGCCGATCAACGGCGCGCGGCGCCGCCGGCGAGATAGGAGAGGCGGAGGCGCTCGAAGCCCTCGTCGAGGCTCACGGCGGGGGACCAGCCGAGGGCGCGCCGCGTCGCCCGCTGGTCGAACCAGTGCGCGGTGGAGAGCTGCTCGGCGAGGAACCGGGTCATGGGCGGCTCGTCGGATCCGGGGCGCACGGCCCAGGCCCGCTCGACCGCTCCCCCGGCGGCGCGCGCGAGGGCGGCGGGCACGCGGAACCGCGGGGCCGGCACGCCCGCCGCGCGGCACATGCCCGCGAGGAGCTCGGCGACCGGGCGCGGCTCGCCGTTCGTGACGACGTACGCGCGGCCGTGGGCCGTGTCGGCGCGGTCGAGCGCCGCGACGATCGCGTCGGCGGCGTTGTCGCGGTAGACGGTGTCGATGAGCGCCGCGCCGTGCCCGAGGAGCGGGAGGCGGCCGCGGGCCGCCCGGTCGACGATGCGCGCGACGAGCTGCGTGTCGCCCGGACCCCACACGAGGTGCGGGCGGACGGCGAGCACGCGCATGTCCGACGAGTCCTCGGCGAGGGCGAGCAGCTCGCCCTCGGCCTTCGTGCGCGCGTAGTCGCCGCGGGCGCGCACGGGGTCCGCGGGGCCCGCGTCGTCGCCCACGAGGGAGAGGCCCGTGTGCGCGACGGACGGCGAGGAGACGTGGACGAAGCGGGTCGCGCCGGCCTGGCGGGCGCCGCGGAGGAGCGCGCGCGTGCCCTCGACGTTGACCGCGCGGAAGTCGGCAGGGTCGCCCGCGAGCGACACCTTCGCGGCCAGGTGCACCACGGCGTCGACGCCGTCGAGCGCCCGCGCCACGGCCGCGGGGTCGGTGACGCTCCCC